>NZ_CDWWXA010000175.1:0-8225 GCF_977971845.1 Frankia sp. CeCAU1
GGTCAGGCCCATCCCCACCCGCCCGGCGTCCAGCAGGTCGAACAGCGTCTGCTTCTCGCTGTGGTCGGGGCTCGCCGGGTAGCCGAAGGCGGGCCGAATGCCGCGGAAGCGCTCGGCGTGCAGATCCTCCAGCGACGGCTTGGCGTCCGGCTCGAACCAGGCGCGTCGCGCCTCAAGGTGGACATACTCGGCGAACGCCTCGGCGAGCCGGTCGGCCAGGGCCTTCACCATGATCGCCCGGTAGTCGTCCTGCCGGGCCTCGAAGCCGGCCGCGAGCGTGTCGGCGCCGTGGACGGCCACGGCGAACCCGCCGATGTGGTCCCCGGCCGGGGCCAGGTAGTCGGCGAGGCTGCGGTTCGGCCGCCCCGCGGGCTTGGCCGTCTGCTGGCGCAGCATCGGCAGGCGCAGCTGCCCCGTGCCACCCGGACCCGGCGAGCTGGCGCTGTTCACCGCGCCGACGTCGATCTGATCGATCAGGATGTCGTCGTCCTCCGCGACGGCGGGCCAGAAGCCGTAGACCCCGCGGGCCTGAAGGCTACCGTCCGCGATGATCTGATCGAGCAGGACGTTCGCCTCATCGTACAGCTCACGGGCCACCGGCTGGTCCAGGATCGCCGGGAACCTGCCCTTCAGCTCCCAGGCAAGGAAGAAGAACTGCCAGTCGATCATCGAGCGCAGCGCGCCGAGGTCCGGGGTGACGACGCGGACGCCGGTGAAGGCGGGGACGGGCAGGTCGTCGAACGTGACCTGCTCGCGGTTCGCCCGGGCCTGCGCGAGGGGGAGCAGCGGGCGCTGCTGGCGGTTCTCGTGCTGCTCACGCAGGAGCTTCTGCTCCGCCCGGTTACGCACGGCGAGCTCCCCGGCCCGGTCGGCGTCGAGCAGGTCCGAGACCACGCCGACGACGCGGGAGGCGTCCAGCACGTGGACGGTGGTGGCGTCGTAGGCGGGGGCGATGCGGACCGCGGTGTGCTGGCGCGAGGTGGTGGCACCGCCGATCAGCAGGGGCAGCTTCAGCCCGCGGCGCTGCATCTCGGTGGCGACCGTGACCATCTCGTCCAGGGACGGGGTGATCAGGCCGGACAGGCCGATCGCGTCGGCGCCCTCCGCCACCGCCGTGTCGAGGATGACCGTGGCGGGGACCATGACCCCCAGATCGATGACCTCGTAGTTGTTGCAGCCGAGGACCACACCCACGATGTTCTTGCCGATGTCGTGCACGTCGCCCTTGACGGTCGCGAGCACCACCGTGCCGTTGCCACGGTTGGCACGGCCGGTGCCGGTGGTGCCGGCCAGCAGCGCCTGCTGCTTCTCGGCCTCCATGAACGGTTCCAGGTAGGCGACCGAGCGCTTCATCACCCGGGCGCTCTTGACCACCTGCGGCAGGAACATCTTCCCTGACCCGAAGAGGTCGCCGACGATCTTCATGCCGTCCATGAGTGGTCCCTCGATCACGTCGAGGGGGCGGGCCGCCCGCGCCCGGGCCTCCTCCGTGTCGGACTCGATGAAGTCGACGATGCCGTGCACGAGCGCGTGCGCCAAGCGCTCCTCGACCGGCGCCTCGCGCCAGGACAGGTCCACCGTGCGCTTCGTGCCGCTCCCGCTCCCGCTCCCGCTCACGGTCTCGGCGAACGCGACGAGCCGGTCGGTGGCGTCGTCGCGCCGGTCGAAGAGCACGTCCTCGACGAGTTCGAGCAGGTCGGCGGGGATGTCCTGGTAGACGGCGAGCTGGCCGGCGTTGACGATGCCCATGTCGAGCCCGGCGCGCACGGCGTGGAAGAGGAACGCCGAGTGCATCGCCTCGCGGACGATGTCGTTGCCGCGGAAGGAGAACGACAGGTTCGAGATGCCGCCGCTGGTCCGCGCTCCCGGGCAGTGCTGCTTGATCAGCGGCAACGCGTCGAGGAACGCCTTCGCGTAGCCGTTGTGCTCGGCGATGCCGGTGGCGACGGCGAGCACGTTCGGGTCGAACACGATGTCCTCGGCCGGGAAGCCGACCCGCTGGGTAAGCAGGTCGTAGGCGCGGGCGCAGATCGCCACCTTGCGTTCGGCGGTGTCGGCCTGGCCCCGCTCGTCGAAGGCCATCACGACCACGCCGGCGCCGTAGTCGCGGATGCGCCGGGCCTGCTCCAGGAAGGGCTCCTCGCCCTCCTTGAGGCTGATCGAGTTGACGACGCCCTTGCCCTGCACGCAGCGCAGCCCGGCCTCCAGCACACTCCACCGCGAGCTGTCGACCATGATGGGCAGGCGGGCCGCCTCCGGCTCGGTGGCGAGCAGGTTCAGGAACGTGGTCATCGCCCGCTCGCTGTCGAGCAGGTCGGCGTCCATGTTGACGTCGAGCAGGTTGGCCCCGCCGCGCACCTGCTCCAGGGCGACGTCCACGGCGGCCTGGTAGTCGTCGGCCTCGATCAGCCGCCGGAACCGCGCCGAACCGGTGACGTTGGTGCGCTCCCCGATCATGACGAAGCCGGTGTCCTCGCCGATCTCGAACGGCTCCAGCCCGCTGAAGCGGGTGCGCGCCGGCGGTGTCGGAACCGGGCGCGGCGGCGCACCGCCGACGGCGGCGGCGATCCGCGCGATGTGCGCCGGCGTCGTCCCGCAGCAGCCGCCGACGATGTTGACCAGGCCCGCGGCGGCGAATTCGCCGATCAACTGGCCGGCTTCGTCCGGGGTCTGGTCGTAGCCGCCGAAGGCGTTCGGCAGGCCGGCGTTGGGATGGCAGGCCGTGAACGTGCCGGCGAGCCGGGCGAGCTCGGCGACGTGCGGGCGCATCTCCTCGGCGCCGAGCGAGCAGTTCACCCCGACGACCAGCGGATGCGCGTGGGCGATGGAGCTCCAGAACGCCTCGACGGTCTGCCCCGACAGCGTCCGCCCGGACAGGTCGACGATCGTTACCGAGATCCACAGCGGCAGCCGCGGGGCGACCTCGCGGGCGGCGGCGATCGCGGCCTTCGCGTTGAGCGTGTCGAAGATCGTCTCGATGAGCAGCAGGTCGACCCCGCCGTCCGCCAACGCCTGGATCTGCTCGGCGTAGGCGGCCCGGACCTCGTCGAAGGTCACCGCCCGGTACGCCGGGTCCTCCACTCGCGGGGACAGCGAGAGCGTGACGTTCAATGGGCCGATCGAACCGGCGACGAACCGCCGCCCCCCGGTCTGCCGGGCGGCCTCGTCCGCGGCCTGGCGGGCCAGCCGCGCGCCCCGCAGGTTCATCTCCCGCACCAGCGACTGCAGCCCGTAGTCCGCCTGGCCGATGCTCGTCGCGGTGAACGTGTTCGTCGTGGTGATGTCCGCGCCGGCCGCGAGATACTGCCGGTGCACGTCGAGGATCACGTCCGGACGGGTCAGGTTCAGCAGGTCCGGGTCGCCGGCGAGGTCCTTCGGGTGGTCGCGGAACCGCTCCGTGCGGTAGTCGGCCGGGGTGAGCCCGGCGTTCTGCAGCATCGTGCCCCAAGCCCCGTCGAGCACGACGACCCGCTGGGCCAGCAGCTCCCGGAGCTCCCGCTCGCCGGCCCCGACCGCACCGTCATGGACGGCCACCTCGTCGACCGACCTGGACCCTGCCATCAGACCACCTCCCGGTTATGGGAGGCGCCCTTACTGAACGGTGCGGGCCGAGCGTGGCGGACCTGGGCCCGTTGCAGCGCCTCTCGACCTGTGAGTGACGATACCGTGCCATCGTGATCACTTCACGCCGGCTCGAGCGTGTCGCTGTCGCTGTCGCTGTCGCTGTCGCTGTCGCTTGAGAGTCGTATGCTACCCGGGCGGGACACCGGTCCGCGCCGCGCATGAGCTCATCCGGACCTGGCAGAGACCTGGCAGAGGTGTCGGCATACAGCGCACGGATCTGGGCGTCGCTCGGATGGTGGCCCGTGCCCGGGAAACCGACCGTCCAACCGGCGACAAGCACCGCGTGGTCCAGTACGTCGTCATCCGTGATCATCTGGTTGACCAGCCCGAGCTCGGCCGCCTCGGTGGCGCTGAGGCGTGGCCGGACAGCAGGAAGTCCGAGACCCGGGCGGTGCCCATGATCTGGGGAAGATGCCAGGACAGACCGTATTCGACGGCCAGGCTGAGGCGGGAGAAGCCGGAGCCGACGAAGGCGGAGGCCGCGATGAACCGGACCTCCGGGTCGGCGTCCGCGGCACACAGGGCCTGCGCCTAGGCGGTGGCCATCGGCAGGGTGAACGCGCTCATGACCTCGGGCCGGTTCAGGGTGGCGACGGCGACCCCGTCATCGGACCCGGGTCAGAACGGGATCGGCAACGGCGGTCTGGATCGACTCCGTGCTGCTGCGCACCTTTCGCTCGGTTCCCGCGAGGTCGGCGGCGTGCCTGGCGTTCCCGGGTGCGCCCCGGCGTGCCGTCGCGCCCGCCGCGTGGACTCCGCGGATCTCATGCCGATGTCGCGTCTCCATAGCGGATCGCGAGTGATCGGGTGCGTGGACTGTTGGGCAAGAATCCTGGGCTCCCGGCCCTTCGAGTGGTCCCGGTGTCGTGTAGCATGACCTCCAGATCCGGACAGGGCTCGTGGCTGGCACCTGGAGGGCGACAACTGAAGATCGATCTAGAGCATGGTCCCGTGGTGAAGCCTGGAGTTCACGCCGCCCTGTCAAGGCGGAGGTCGCGGGTTCGAATCCCGTCGGGACCGCGTTCGTATGGCTAACAGTGCGCTGTGGCTCATGCGAGAGTCGCACTACCCGGGGCAGGTAGCTCAGTCGGTACGAGCGTCCGCCTGAAAAGCGGAAGGTCGGCGGTTCGACCCCGCCCCTGCCCACCACCTCTGATCAGGGGTTTTACCTCGCGACTGAGATCGTTTGAGGCCATTTGAAGATCGTTATGTAGCAACGTCTGTAGCAACGGCGACCGCAGTTAGACGGCGGACGGTCGCCCGCGCACCCCGCTGACCTGCACAGACACTTCCGACAGACCGTCCGCTTTGCGGCAAAACAGTCGAGCCAGCTCGATCGCCTCGGCACCGCGCCCCATCGCATCCGGCGTCGCGCAAAAGCCCTGGTCAAGCGTTCGTCACGAGGCGCAGATCCGGCGCCGCACCGCTCTGAACGGGCCGTTGAAGCCTCATGACCTGCGATGTTCGCACTCGCGGTCCGGCGCGCCGCATCACTCCCGGATGGTCGTGGGCCGCTGCTACACCGGTAGCTACAGATGGGCCGGAGAACCTGACGGAATCCGCTGATGTAGCCGTCTGACCTGCCCCGACTCGGGAAGCGTCGCGGCCGGACCGTCCGTTTCAACGGCGGACGGTCCAGGGAGCGCGTGCTGGTGTCAGATTGACACGCTGCTACCACACGAGTCCTCGTGATCTGACCGGAAATACCAACTGAACGTGGGCACGCTCGCGCCCGCCAGGGCACTTGGCCGCTGGTGCGCGCGACAGCGGCGGATCCCGTGGGCTGCCGGCTGGCCGTTCTGACGGTGAGCGGTGCTGGCGTGTCCGGTCGTCGCCCCGACAGAGCGGCCGTCAGGCCGCCGGGTCGGGCGTTCCGCTCGCGGCGGCCGTCAGGCCGCGGCGAGCAGGGCGGTGATCTCCTGTGCGCTCAGGTTGAGGCTCTTGAGCTCGCGCAGGGCGTTGCGCTTGCGGCGTTCCCTGCTCTGCAGGCTGGCGTGGTAGTCGACTCCGAGGTCATGGAACCGCGCGGTGGGGTCGTTCAGCAGATGCCAGACGATGGTCAGGATGGAGCGGGCGACGGCGACGAGGGCCTTGAGATGGCCGCGGCGTTTGACGAGGCGCCGGTAGCGGGAGCCGAGGAAGGTCTTCGTCTTCGCCGCCGCCATGGCGGCCTCCCCGAGGGCGCCGCGCAGGTAGGGGTTGCCCTTGCCGGTGCGCCCGGTGCGGCTTTTCGCGCCGGACTGGATCGTCTGGGGGGTCAGTTTCGCCCACGAGTTCAGGTGGCCGGAGGTCGGGAACTGGGCCATGTCGGTCCCGATCTCGGCGATGATCACCTGGGCGGTGTGGCGGGCGATGCCGGGGATCTCGTCGAGCCGGTCGAGGATGTCCAGGCCGGGCCGGGCCGCGGCGCCACCGCCGCCCTGGCCGGTCCCGGTGGTGGCGTCCCCGTCGGGGCCGGTCTCGCCACCGCGGGCGGCGTCGGCGGCGGCGTGGGCCGGGGCAGGCAGGGCGGCGATCGCGGTGTCGATCCGCTCGGTGAGCTCGGCGATCCGCCGATCGAGGCCGTCGATCTGGGCGAGCAGCACCGAGAGCAGGTAACCGTGGTGCTCGGTGAACTGGCCGGTCAGCGCGGTCGCCAGCTCGGCCTGGGTGGCCTTGACCCGGCCGCGGGCAAGCGCCGCGAGCTTCTTCGGATCACGTTCGCCCGCGACGAGCGCGTCGAGCATCGCCCGACCGGAGACCCCGAAGATGTCCGACAGCACCGTCGACAGTTTGATCAGGGCGTCCTCGAGGAGCTTCTCGACCCGCAGCCGGTGCCGGGTGCACTCGGCGGTCAGGTCCAGGCGCAGCCGGGTGAGGTTACGGATCTCGCGGATCTCGGGTGGCGGCACGAAGGAGGGCCGTAGCATGCCACGCTCGTTGAGTTTGGCCAGCCAGATCGCGTCGAGTTTGTCCGTTTTGGGTCTTCCCGGGACGTTCTTGACGTCCCGGGCGTTAACCAGCCACACCGTGAGACCGCGGGCCTCGAGCAGGTAGTAGAACGGGCGCCAGTAGTCCGAGGTGCTCTCGAGGACCACCCGTTCGATGCCCTGACAGACTAAATGGTCGGCCAGCTCGATGATCGCGGGGGTGTTCGCCGCGACGTTCCAGGTCTGGGTATACCGCTTGTCCTTCTTGGTCTCGTGCGGGACGCGGGTGCACACCTTGCCGGACGCCTTGGCGACGTCGATCGCGGCGACTCTCGCCACCAGCTGTTCGTGCGCGTCGTCGACGACCTCGACGGGCGGGTTCATCGCGCTGCCGGACCTCCTGACCTCACGGGCGGACACCGAACGGCTGCCCGGGGACCGAAGGGAGATCAGAACTCTGACCGGCGTGCTCGAAGCATAGTGCGCGACCCTGCGGGTCGGGTCCCAGCGGCAGACTAGCCCACGGCCTCCAGGACCAAGAAGCGGACGACGTAAGCGGGCAGCCGGGCTGATCCTTTCACGCCGTCGCGGCGTCCCAAGGGTCAGGGTGACTAGCCCGTATTGTCTACGAGGCGCACGCAGTGCGCCGCGATCTGCTTCGTGACGTCTGCGACATGCTGGACTACATCCGGCCCCTGACCCAGGCCCAAATCTCCGGAACGTGGCGCAATGAGGAGCATGGCAGCGTGATCATCTGCGCGCCCGGTGGGGCGTTCACAGCGACCGACGTGTCGTGCGAGGCGTACCTGCGGGTGGGAAAGAGCGCGACGACCAGCTTCGACGGTCCGCACGCTGCCCGGCTGAGCGACCGCGGGGCCTGGCCGCTGGAGGCCGGCGACTCCAGCGGCCAGCTCACATCGATGCGTGTCGACGCCAAGGGCAACCCGACCGTTCGAGAAGGCTTCAACGCTGTTCTGCGGGTGCGGCGCCTGCCGGACGGCTCCGGATCGCTGGTGCCCGAGGTGACCTACGCGCCCCGCTTCGAGGGCGACTACGCCTACATGCGGCAGTCGTCCGACCGAAGCGGCCGGCGCCCCATTGCTCATAGCGTGAGCAGCTGATCACCGGACAAGACGACTGGTGCGTATGGTGCCGTCGATGACAAAGTCCGTCGAGCCTGGTGCTACGACTTTGTCGCGGAGCGGGCGACGCGGAAGCCGACGTCATCGAGCCGCAGTGTGGGGTGGCTCCGGCGGCGGACGGATGCCCGGCAGCTCCAGTGTTCGTCGAACCAGCCGCCGCCGCGCAGAACCCGGTAGGTGCCGTAGGCCTCCGGGTCGTAGACGTCCCAGCACCATTCCCAGACATTGCCGAGCGTGTCGTGGAGGCCCCAGTCGTTCGGCTGCTTGCCGCCGACGGGATGGGACCGCTCATCGGAGTTGTGCCGGTACCAGGCGATGTCGTTGAGAGCGCCGTAATGGGGTCCGGTCGTCCCGGCCCGGCAGGCGTGTTCCCATTCCGCCTCGGTCGGAAGGCGGTAGCCGTTCGCCGTCTCGTCCCACTCAGCAACCTCCGCGAGCGGGTCCAACCTGTACACGGGACTCAACCGCTCCTGCTGTGACAGAGCGTTGCAGAACGCCGCTGCGTCCCACCAGGAGATCTCGACGGCGGGCAGGGGCCCGTCGGCGGGGG
>NZ_CDWWXA010000176.1:0-8223 GCF_977971845.1 Frankia sp. CeCAU1
GTAGGAGGACGGGGACGGCTTGGTGGTAGATGGCGGGGAGGTGGGGGAAGGAGCCGGCGTGCTGCTTGGGTGTATCGAGCCGTACGGAGGCGACGGGCCCAAGCCGGGCGGCGGTCAGCAGGAGGAAGGCGTCGATGCCGTACCCGTCCACGCACGCGGAGACCGCCGGGGGTAGTGCTCCGACCGCGTGGAGGACGGCGGTGAGGGCGTCGCGGGAGAGGGCGAGGTCTCCGGCCAGCGGTTGGGGAATGTCGTGACCGGTGGTGGCGGCGATCAGCGGGCGGGCAAGGTGGTTGGTGAGGTTGGCCTCGTCCCAGTGCCGTGGGTAGTCGGCGATTGCGACGGCACCTCCGGCCCGCACCCGTTGCAGCAGTGCGGCGTAGGCGGCCGGGTCCGGGTTGCGGGTATCGGTATCGGCGATCAGCACCGTATCGGCGCCGGTGAGGTCCAGGCGGCGGACGGCGGCCAGGATCTGGGCGCCCTTGCCCCGTACCAGGTCGGTCAGTGGCACCTTGACGGCCCGGGTGCTGGTGGCGGTGAAGCGTGCGGTGGTGTCCGGGGAGTCGGAGGAGTCGGCGTGCACGATGACCGCGGACGTGTCGCCGAGGGCGGTGTCGACGGCGGTGGTGACGGCGGTGATGGTGGCTGGCTCGTTGCGGCTGGGCAGGATCACGGCGGCGTTCACCTCGTCTCGGCATCCTGGGTCAGCAGGCCGGCGGCTGTCTCGGGGTTGGGCGCGTACAGGTACTCGAACTGGCAGTCGGCCAGGGCAGCGATCATGCGGCTGCGCCAACGGGCCAGAGTGGGTGTGTCCAGTGGCCACACCGGCCCGTACGGCAACCCGGCAACGCCGGTGATGGGGGTGGGCAGGCCGGAGATGTAGCGGGCCAGCATCTCGTGCAGCCGCAGCCGCTCGTTCACCGACAGCGGCAACGCGGGCGTCAGCGACGCCGGGACCAGCACCGGGTGAACAGCCAGGCGTACGACCCGGCCCAGCGGGACCGGCGCGGTGGCGAGCGGCTCCAGCACGTGCTGGGGCTTCGGCGCGAGTGGCCGGCTCGGGTCACGGACGGCGGCGGTGGACTTGCCTGGCCACACCTCCAGCACGCCCTCGTCGCTCTCGCCGAGGACAACCAGGTCGTCGCCGGCATGGGTCCAGCCCCGAGCCGCGAGCACGAACGCGGTGGACGTCTTGCCCGCACCGTTCGCGCCGAGGAGCAGCACCGCCCGCCCGTCCGGTGCGATCAGGGCGGTGGCGTGCACCGTAACCTTGCGTCGCTGCTGGCGGACCCGCTCGGTCGCGGTGTAGGTAACGTACGCCAATGTGTCCGAGGCGGTCACAGCCGGGGGCAGCCGAAGGCACACGGTGTCTCCCGCAACGGTGACGGCCGCGGCCCCCGTGGTGACTTCGACGTCCACCGCCTCTGTGGCGGGGGTTGCGGTCAGGGTCCATCCGCCGGGCAGTGCCCGCTCGGCGGTCCGCGCGGCCGTGATGTCCAGGTGCTCGGGCAGGGTGAGGTGGGCGCAGACGTGGCCGGTGGCGAGACGGTGCGCGCTCATCTGACGGTCCGCTCCAGCTCGGCCAGCAGCTCCCCGACCGGCGCGAGGGCGGGCAGGTACCGGCCGGACAGCAGCTCGCCCATCCAGTCCGTCCGGGACAGCGTGGCCCGCACTAGTTCCTCGGCCTCTCCTGGTGGCGCCCCCCTGCCGGCGATGATCTCGACAGAGGCGGGCTCGTCGTAGGGGGCACCGTTGCGCCACAGCAGCGCGACGCGGCACGGCCCGAACTCGGCAGCCACCGCGCGGGCGGCCTCATCGGCGAGCCAGCCGCCTACCTTGCCGACGTGGTAGGCCGGGTTCTTCCCGAACGTCGCCTCGTTCCCGGCCAGGTGGGCGCCGCTGATCACGCCAGTGCGGGCGTTGCCCCGGCCCACCAAACCGTCCTCGCCGTAGTCGACGGCCGACCCCGACAGTGTGAAGTACTGCCCCGACAAGGGGCCGGTGCGGCTGCCGCGGGTGTTGCACACCACCGTCGCCCGGCTCTGAAGATGCTCCTGAAGCACCGCGGTCAGTTCGCCGGCCACGTCGGTGACCGTGTCGTGGAATTCCGCGGAGCTGGCCAGATACCCGGCCAGGGCGGGCACGCACACCGTCACCGTCCAGGTCGCGCCGTCTCGGACGACGAGGGCCTTGATGTCGCTACCCGCCCACGGCAAACGCCGGAACCACGCCTCGGCCAGTAGCGCCACGGTCTCCGTGGCTGTCCGTGGGGCCGATCCGACGAGGTAGGCGGTGTCGTTGGAGAACGCGATCGGCCTTTCGGGCAGATCGTCCAGGGAGCGGGGGGCGAACCAGTGGGGGAACTTGGAGGAGTCGGTCGTCTCGTGTCTCACCTCCAGCGTTACCCGGTCGAAGCCCGGCAGGGCGGCATGCAGGTGGTCGACGGCCGCCTGTTGGAGGATCTCCCGCACCGGCAGCGGACGGCCCGCGAAGCTGGTGGAGATCCGGCCACCGAAGACAACCCGCAGCGGCCGGTCGTAGACACCGTCGGTATCGGTGAAAGCGGCCCGGCCGCCGAGCACAGCGACCTTGTCCAGGTTGTGATGCAGCACCGCCCCCGCCACCTCCAGGCAGTGCCGGCTGTAGCGGATGGAGGCGAGTTCCGCGATACCGTCGGCGAGGGTATCGGGGTGGCCGATCCCTTTGCGTTCGACGACCTCGACGGGCAACTCATGCGGCAGCGGTGTGCGCGGCGCGAACAACGCGGGCATCGCGGTAGACACGGTCGATCACCTCCAGTGGGCGCCGCAACGCCGTCAGCGGGAACAGACAGGGGTGAGCTGGGCGCCCGTCGGTGGCGTCCAGCACCGCGGCGTACATCGCGCGCCGCAGCTTCTCGTGCGTGGGGGCGGCGGCTGGATCGCCGAGTCCGGCTTCGAGGTTGCGACCGCGTACCTCAAGACGGCGTCCGTCGGTGAGGTGGAGAACGAGTTCGTGGGCCGGCGGCCCAGAGTGGTCGACACGGGCGTCGATGTGCACCATGGCGCCACCGGACAGCGTGATGGTGGCGGTGACGTGATCCTCCGTCTCCGCCAGGCCCCGGCGATGCACTACCTCTGCGTCGACCGCCTCCATGTCGCCGGGCAGCATCCGCAAAGCGAGAGTCAGGCCGTGGATGGCCTGCTGGTGCAGAACCCCACCGGCGGCGGCGTAGGTGCGGCGCCAGCCGCGGAAGTAGCTGGGGTCCCGCCGCACGGCCAGCAGCACCTCGGCACGGGTGACAGCCGGACGTTCGACGAGCAGAACATCAAGGCCGGGGGCGAAGTGCGGCTGAAATGCTACGAAGATCCGCCCGTCACCCGGTCGGGACGCCAAGGCAGCCGGGTCGGCGGTGCCGGGCTTTTCCATGAGAACGATCGCCCCGGCTTGGGCGGCATCCCGAGCCGCGACAAGCGCGGTCCCCGGCGGGCAGGCTACCACCACCAGATCCGGCGTCACGGCCCTCAGCGCCGCCCGCCAGGAGGCGAAAAGCGGGACGTCGAGCGGTAGTTCGACGCGTGGGCCGGGGTCAGCGACCCCGATGACCGCCAGGTCAGGCGCGCCAGCCAGGGCGGTCAGGTGCTTGGCTCCGACTTCTCCGGCTCCGACCAGCAGCACCCGCTTCACGCGACGCCGCCCGGGACGGCCGACCGCAGGAACGCGGCCCCGGTCGCGAGCGCGTCGGCGGGGGTGTCACGCACATGGGTCTCCAGCCCGTAAGGCAGCGCCGGGCGGGCCGCATGCAACAGTGGCAGCACCTCGGCGTAGGGCACCACGCCCTCGCCGGCAGGGCAGAACACCCGGCCGCCCCCGTCAGCGGGCCGATAGTCCTTGACGTGCACGTATGCCACATACGGGGCCAGGGCGCGGACAACGTCGCCGGTGGCCTGGCCGACCTCGTAGAGGTTCGCCACGTCCAGCCAGAGTCCCAGGCCCTGCCCGTGATACCGATCCAGGATCTCCAGCAGCGGCTCGGCGTGGGCGACGGTGCACACCGGCTCGTTCTCCAGCAGCAGCCTCACCCCGGCCGTATCCGCCGCGTCCAGGGCCTTGGCCAGCAGCGGGTCACCGGACATCCGCTCAGTCAACTCCGGGTCGACGCGCAGATGAGAGAAGATCCGCACGACCGGGGCCCCCAGGATGGCGGCGGCCTCCAACGCCCGCTCGATCCAGCCCAGCCGTTCCTCGGGCGGGACCTGGGTCGGGAAGCCGAAGGTGTCCACCCGGCCGGGCCGAGCCTCGGGTCGGCACCATTTCCACAGCGGTGAGGCCAGCGCCGCCACCTTCAGGCCGCGTTCGTCGGCCAGGGCGCGAATGCGCCGTAGTCGATCGACGGGCAGGGTCACAGCATTGGCTCCCCCGGCCGAGCGGATCTCCAGATGCCCGATGCCCAGCGTCGCCGCAAGATCCATACCCGGCGCCGGGTCGGGGCCGAGTTCGTCAGGATTGAGTACCAGGGTGTTCG
Source organism: Frankia sp. CeCAU1 (assembly GCF_977971845.1). Classification (NCBI taxonomy): domain Bacteria; kingdom Bacillati; phylum Actinomycetota; class Actinomycetes; order Frankiales; family Frankiaceae; genus Frankia; species Frankia sp. CeCAU1. The sequence goes on from NZ_CDWWXA010000176.1 coordinate 4,505, forward strand.
TCGCCGGTCCGACAGCGGCGTACATGGCCACCTCCAGAGGTGAGGAGCCACCACTGTCCCCGTGGGTCATGCAGCGGCGACATCCCGCCAGTTACCCCAAGATCCGGACAGATCCAGGCCGTTGGACAACCCTTGGACACATGGCGTTTTCCCCCGCCCGGGTCTCTCCGGAGGACATCCGCGCTGAGCTGCTGCGGCTGCGCCAAGGGCCCGCTCTCGGTCATCCTGGGGCGGTCACCGCGCTCAGCGACCCGCTCCGCGCGCTGCTGCTCGTCCGAACCCCGCCACTGTCGAACGCGGCGAGCGAGACGACACGCCTGGTAGCAGCTCTGCGCAGAGCGATCGACGCATTGACCCCGCACGAGCGCCGCTATGCCGCTGCGGATTTCAACCTGCTCGGTGAACACTCCTGGCCCAGCCTGACCGAGCGGCAGGAATCCCTCGCCCGAGTGCTGGGCTGCTCAGCCAAAACCGTACGCCGCCACGCTGGACAGGCCCTGGACACCCTCGCACTGCTCATTGCCGATGGCTCCTACCTTGCCGGACCGCCCCCGCCGGGCAGCGACGCCCCCGCCAGCGTCGCGGGGACCGCCCCGGGCGACGGGACAAGCCGGTTCTTCGGTATCACCGCCACCTCCCGCGTGGACGTGATCTGCTCCGCTCTCCCCGCCGCGGACCCGGCCCGGCAGCGGCCGAGCGAGCCGCTGTACGCCCGCTACGCGGGCTTCGCCGACCTCGACGCCCTGTTCTACGTCCGCGTCCACTTCGCCCAGTACTTCCCGGCCGCGACCATCCGGGACTTCCACCCCGGCGAGTACTACAACGCCGAACCCGACAGCCTGATCGTCCTCGGCGCCCCTGAGCGCAACACCGCCTTCGCCGAGTTCGGCCCCCACCTGCCCTACCGCTTCACCCCGCCGCCGGACCCGGCCATCACCTTTCCTGGCCACGGTCAGGTCCGCCTGACCCCGCTGTGGGCACCCGAGGGCGAACTGGTGGCGGATCTGACCGTCATCACCCGCCTGACCCTCAGCCAGGGCACCACCGTGATCCTGCCCGGCGGCTGCCTGACCCTCGGCGTCCTGGGGGCCGCCAAGTGCCTGCTGAACGGCGAACGCGGCCCGCGCAACACCGCCTACCTCGACGACCTCGCCCCCGGCGGCGACCTCATCGCCGTCACCGCCACCCGCAAGGTCGGCGGCATCACAGACACCCCCGACCTGACCGCCGTCGAGCCGCTTCTGCTGCTGACCCGCGACACCGCGGACGGCTTCACCACCCGCCTGGACAACACGGCCCACTACACGGGACGGTGACCTCGCCCATCCCGGCACACAAGATCGCCGTGCAGGTTGCATGCCCCTCTGGTAGCCATGCCTGACTAGCAAATTCGGGTCATTGATCGCTGGCATGCCGCCCAGCGTCACAGCGTCGCAGGTCAGGACCGGTCCGACCGGTAGTGCCCCGGGCAACGACTCCGCTACCCGTAGCCGCTACCTCTACCCGCGCCGCAATCACCGGGGGGGGCACAGCGCCCCCAGCAATTCAACGCGCCAGCGTCGCTCTCAGGCGCCAATGCGGGCAGATACGACGAAGCCCCCGGCATCTGCCGGGGGCTTCGCTCGGTGGGAGGGACTACCGGGGGTCGTTGAGGTCGCGCCACACGATCCGTACGCGCTGCACCTCATCGCCTTCGATGGTTCCATCACCGCCGATGATCACGCCGTCGATCAGTCGGGTGAGGATCACCCGCTTGGCCGCGATGTCGTCTCCCAGCTCATCCCAGCCTGCGGCGCCGTCCACGGGCAGCGTGGCGCGCCGTCGCGCGCTGGTGTGCCTGCGGGCCTCGGCCTCACGGATCTGGCGGACGATGGCCTTGTGGGCATCGTCGTCCATCTTCCCGGATGCCCACCGGTCCGCCAGCGCGCTCTTGCGGGCCTCCAACGTCGCCAGCTCAGCGGCGGCCGGGTCTTCCGTGGCGACGGGTTGGAGCACCAGGTCGTCGAGACGCTTGCGCACGGCGAGGCTCACCAACTCGACGAGGAAGCTTTCTCCGATCCGGACCTTGGCCGCACAGCGGCCGTTGCGGCGCTGGCAGTACAGCCGCTTCCCGTTCGCGCCGTTCCCGGTCAGCTTGTGCCCGCACGAGGCGCAGTAGACGAACCCCGCCAGCATGCGCCGAAGCTTCTGCGCGTTGGTGTTGGTCCGCCGCGAGGCGTCGGTGAGGATCGCCCGGATCTGCTCCCAGGTGTCGACGTCCAGGATCGCAGGCCACTGCGCCTCACCCATGACCGCGATGGTGCCCGTGCTGCGGCGGGTGGCACGGGTCTGGTAGCCACGCATGCCGATCAGCCGCGGGTTGACCATCATCTCCTTGACCGTGGTCGGGTCCCACCGGCGACCGGTCACGGTCGCCACGCCTTCGGCGTTGAGCTGGCGTGCGATGGCCCCCAACGGCATGCCTGCCAGCACATCGGCCGCGATGCGGCGGATAACCGCGGCCTCGTCCGCAACGATGGCGTGGAAGTCCCGTACGGGCTTGCCGGTGTGGTCGGTGCCGACGATCGGCCCGTAGCCGTAGGCCCGGCGTCCGCCGTGGTGGCGGCCCTGCTCGGCCCGCTGCTGTGCTGCCCGTGCGACACGCTCCGCCGTGCGCTCGGCCTCTCCCGCGTCGATCGAAAAGATGATGTCGGCCATCATCCGGCCGTCAGCGGAGGTGAAGTCCATGGTGGTGCCCCGGACCGGGATCAGCATGACGTTGCGGGCCTTGAACAGTTCGATCACGCGCATCCGGTCGGGCCGGTTGCGTAGGAAGCGGTTCGACGTCCACGCGATCACCGCGTCGATCTGGCCGGCCTGCGCCATGGTGAGGATGCGTTCGAACTCCGGCCGGTAGTCCTTCGTGGCCGACAGGTCGTTGTCGGTCAGCACGTCGATCAGGTCGACGTCGTCACGCCGGGCGGCAAGCTCGCGGATGTCCTCGTCCTGGCGGGTGACCCCGGCTTCCAGCCCTTCGCGGTCGTCGGAGATCCGGCGGTAGCCGATCGTACGCAGCTTGCGAACCACCCCAGAACCGTACGTGTCCGAAGCGTCCGACCACAGCGTGATGGCGGGCCTCACGCGGCCACGCTCCCCAGCTCGTGACCGCACGTCGCGCAGCGGGAGCGATCAAAGTAGCTGGGGACGTGGGGGCAGGGAACGAGCGTCAGCCGCTCCCCGCGCGGCCACGCGCGGCACGTGAGCGGGGACCGATCGAACGGGCGGTAGTAGACGATGGCCCCGCCCTCGTCGAGCCGGGAGATGTAGTCGACCCATCCCAGCGGCGTAGCCATGCCCACCCGGACGTCGGCAACGTCCACCGTCGCCGGGACATCGCCCTGCGGGGCCTCCTCGACGAGCCCCAGAGCGGTGCGGCCCGCGTCGGTCAGCCGGTAGGGCCGGATACGAACCAGCCCCCGCGCAGGTCACGGAACTGGTCGGGGGCCTCGACGATCAGGCCGTGCCTGGTTAGGCTGTCGATCGTTCGGGCGTTGAGCTTGATCTCGGACGCGCCGTGCGCCGAGAAGTAGCCGTGGCCGACGCTGTCGGCCCGGTAGAAGACCGTGCCCTCGTGAACGAGGGTCAGCGCACGGCGCTGAGGGTCCGACAGCCGCAGGGCCTTGCTGGTGTCTGCGTCCATGGGGTCGACGGGTCGTGGTCCGCGGACGGCTGGGTGGGCG
>NZ_CDWWXA010000177.1:0-8142 GCF_977971845.1 Frankia sp. CeCAU1
CCTGACGGCCGGCACGGGTCCCACGCCGGCCGTCAGGCTCGCGAGCTTGGCGACGTTCTCCCCGACCGTGTCGTCGTTGCGGGGGACGTAGTGCGCGTCGAAGGCGATCTTCCGGCCGTTCGCCAGGTAGTAGCGCAGGAAGGCGGCGGTCGCTGGTCGGCGCAGGGCGTCCGTGCGGGCGTAGACGAACAGCGGCTTGCACAGTGGCAGGTAGAGGCCGGTACCGACCGACACGGCGTTCGGCGCGACGCACCCGTCACCATTGTTGATTTCGACGCCGCGCAGCTTGGTGCCGAAGGTCTCGTAGGTGGGGAAGTCGAGGTAGCCAATGGCCGAGCGGTCGGCGGCCACGTCGTTGGCGACCCCGCTGAGATCGGTCTGCCGGTAGTCGCGAGACCGGTCGCTGGCGTCACTGATCGTGGCGTTGAACACCTGCGCCTGCACGGAGCCGCGCGGCGGCCCGACAAACGTGATCGGCTCGTCCGGGAACGACGGGTCGATCTGGCTCCACCGGGTGACGGCGGAACCGGCCCCCCACACCTGCTTGACCTGCTGCAGAGTCAGACAGTGCAGCCAGGTGTTCTGTGGGTTGACCACGATCGGCAGGGTGTGGTGCGCCACCTCGAACCCGACGACCTTCTTCTCGCAGTCGGGGTTCTTGATGAACCCGGGATTGAGTTCGAACGAAGCGTCGGCGATGTCGGCCTTGCCGCTGCACAGCGCGGCGAAACCGTCCTCGGTCGTCGTGGACTCGATGCTGACGGTGACGTTGCGCTGGACCTGACGAAATTCGTTGTAGGCGGTCTCGGTAATCGGGGCGACCTCCGAGGATCCCGCCACCCGGACGAGGTTCGCGGCGGAGGCGGGTGGCCCGGTTGGGCCGGTGGCGGATGGGGCCGGCGATGCGGTGACCGCCGGGGCGGCCACCGCATCCGCCCCGGAGCCCGCCCCGGAGTCACGGCCGGTCAGCACCACGGCGAAGGTCGTCCCGAGAGCCAGGAAGAGGACCACGACAATGGCGGCGACGACCGCGGACCGCCGGGAGCCGAAGATTCCCCGGCCGTCCCCGGCGGAGGCACCGTGCGGGCCGCCCACACCGCCCGTCGAGAAGTCCGAGGGCAGGTCGAGCCTCCCCGGCGGCCCGAGCAGAACGTGGTCCCGATCGGCGCCCACCGTCATGAGGCCGGGTGGGATCCGGTGACCGGACGTGTCGGACGGGCCCGGCCCGCCGGCGACGATCCCCGGCGGTGGGGAATCCGCCGCGCCACCCAAGGAGATCATCGTGTCGTCCCCGGCGCCCAAGCCGTGCGGCGCGGAGCCGTCCGGGCCGCTGAGCACCGTCGCCGCGGCCGTCACGCCGTCCGCCTCCGGCACGCCTCGGATCCCGGCCGGACCCGCTGCGCCCGCGAACCCCCTCGGCCCGGACAGCCCCCTCGGCCCGGACAGGAAGGGCGGCAGCGAGACCAGGTCCGCGGCGTCCGGCGGCCGGATCACCGCGGTGACGTCGGAGGGGTCCTGAGCAGAGGGTTCCTGAGCGTCACCGACCTCGCCCGACGCGCCGGAACCGCCGGCGGTCACCGCCCCGACGGCCCCGAAGGCCGCGGGCGCTCCCGGAACGCCGACCGCACCGGGCACACCCGGAACACCCGGAAGATCGGGTGCACTCCCGGCGCCGACGGCGCCGAACCGGTCAGCGAGGTCGGCGGCGAGCAGCGCCGCGCCCATCGCCACATCCGCGTCCGAACCGTGGTCGATCCGGCCGATCCCGCTGAAGGTCTCCCGCAGCCGGCGGGCCACCAGCGGAAGGTGGGAGATCCCGCCGGACAACAGGATCCGGGACAGCTCGGCGGAGGTCACCGGCACCGAGCGGAGCGCCCGGCGAAAGGTCATGATTGTGTCATCGACAATCGGGCCGATGAGGGTCTCCAGCTCCGCCCGGCTCAGCGTGACGAAGGTATCGACTCCGGGAAGGGAGACCGGAACGTCAACTTCGTCCTCACCGGAAAGGATCTCCTTCGCCTGCGCGCATTCCCGCCGCAGCCTGCCGAGCGCGGTCCGGATCATCGGGTCGGAACGGTCGAGCGCCGCACGCTCGACACCCGCGCCGGTCAGCACCCGGTCGACCAGGAGATCGTCGAGCTCGAGGCCGGCGCCGTGGCGCAGACCCGCGGCCAAGCCGAGCAGCTGGAACCCGAACGGCGAGAAGGACAGGATCCCCGTGTCGAGGAAGCCTGCGCCGAAGTCGTACCATCCGACCAACTCGACGGTCTGGGTCGAGGAGCCGTGAGACAGCAGGGTTCCGATCGCGTCGGCAGCCGGGAACGCCGCGACGGGCACCGTGACGTCGGAGAGCTGGCTCACGGCGTCCGCGAACACCTCGCGCCGGGCCGCCGACCAGAACGTCGGGAACGTCACGACGACCTGGTCCGGTTCCGACCCGAGCTGCTCGGTGGCGGCCGTGACGACGTAGGACACCAACCGGGCAATCAGCCCCTCCCGGCTGTAGGCGGCACCCCCGAGCAGAACGGGACCGCTGTCCCCGAGCAGGCGCAGGAGGTCGGTTGCGGCACGCTCGGGGTCGACCAGCGACCGGCGGTCCGCCGAGCGGGCGAACTGCAGGCCACCGGCCGGGGCAGCGTAGATCACCGACGGCAGGCGACGCTGACCGCTCAGTTCGAGCACGCGGGGCCAGCCTCCGTCCGCCACCCCGACGATCGTGTTCGCGGACCCGAGGTCGATACCCAGCTGATAGCTCACCGCGTCTCCCGAAACCCACGCGATCATCACGGCGACCGGAGCCACGGTACTCCGCTCGGCCGCCGGAGATCCTTCCACTCCCGTTACCACGATCATCGTAGACGTTTGACCAGGCAATATTTGTGTCCGGGAGCGGACAAAATATTTCCGGCTCCCGTTGAGCCGGTGAGCAGGTCCCTGAGTTGCCGAATGGTGCCGGACGGTGCCGAATGGTGCCGAGCCCCGGCCCGACCGGCCTGCCGTGGACGGAACTGTGGAGGGTTGGGCACAGTCCAGCGGCCGTGGACCGTTCCTAACCCTCCACGCTTTTCCGTCGCGGCTTTCCGTCGCGGCTTTCCGCGGCGTCGGAGGGTGCCGCGGCCCGGCCCTCGTGCGCGGCCAGGCCGTCATGCGCGGCGAGGATGGCGTCGGCGGCCAGGCTCGGAGTGAGGGTGCCGTCGCGGACCCGCCGTTCAAGGTCCGGAGTGATCTCGCGGACCCCTGGATCGGCCCGCAGGCCCGCGAGCAGCCGATCGTGGACCATCGCCCACATCCAGTCGACCTGCTGGCGGCGGCGGCGGGCGGCGAGTTCGCCGGAGGCGTCGAGGGTGTCCTGATGCTTGACGATCTGCGCCCAGACAGTGTCCAGCCCCGTCCGCTCCACCGCGCTGCACGTCAGCACCGGGGTGTTCCAGTCCCGGAGACCGGCGGAGCCCTGCAGCAGCCGCAGCGCGCCGGCGAGTTCCCGGGCGGCACGGCGGGCGTCGAGCTCGTGCGGCCCGTCGGCCTTGTTCACCGCGATGACGTCGGCGAGCTCCAGCACCCCCTTCTTGATGCCCTGGAGCTGATCCCCCGTGCGGGCCAGGGTCAGGAACAGGAAGGTGTCGACCATGTCAGCGACGGTCGTCTCCGACTGGCCGACGCCGACCGTCTCGACCAGGACAACGTCGTAGCCCGCCGCCTCCATGACGACCATCGCCTCGCGGGTCGCCTTGGCGACGCCACCGAGCGTCCCCGCGGTGGGCGAGGGCCGGATGAACGCCGCCGGATCGGTGGACAGCGCCGCCATCCGGGTCTTGTCCCCCAGGATGCTGCCGCCGGTACGCGTCGAGGAGGGGTCGACGGCGAGCACCGCCACCTGGTTTCCCTTCCCGGTGAGCATGGTGCCCAGCGCGTCGATGAACGTCGACTTGCCCACCCCGGGCACCCCGGTGATGCCGATCCGACGGGCCTTGCCCGCGTGCGGCAGCAACGTCACCAGCAGCTGCTGGGCAAGCTCCTGGTGGTCGGGCCTGGTGGACTCGACGAGGGTGATGGCCCGCGCGATCCAGGTCCGCGACGAGGCCAGCACCCCGTCGGCGTACTCACCCGGATCGATCGGTCGTCGGGTCACCATGCCGGATCTGCCGTCACTCGGGGCGGGTCAGGCCGCGGGGTAAGCGGGGTGAGCGAGCTGGGCCGACAGGGTCGCGAGCAGGTCCAGCGCGGCGTCGGCGATGACCGTGCCGGGCGGGAAGATCGCGGCGGCGCCGGCGGCCCGCAGCTCGTCGAAGTCACCGGGAGGGATGACCCCGCCGACCACGATGAGGATGTCGGGCCGGTCGAGCGCGGCGAGCTCCTCACGCAGCGCGGGCACCAGGGTGAGGTGGCCGGCGGCCAGCGAGTTGACGCCGATGATCTGGACGTCCGCCTCGACGGCCTGGCGGGCGACCTCGGCCGGGGTCTGGAACAGCGGGCCGACGTCCACGTCGAAGCCGAGGTCGGCGAACGCGGTGGCGATCACCTTCTGGCCGCGGTCGTGACCGTCCTGGCCCATCTTCGCGACCAGGATCCGGGGCCGGCGACCCTCGGCGCGTTCGAAGGCTGCGGCGGCCTCGCGGGCGGCGACGATGTTGCCGGCGGGTCCCGCCTCGTCCCGGTACACCCCGGAAATGGTACGGATCTGGCCCGCGTGACGCCCGTAGACCTTCTCCAGCGCGTCGGAGATCTCCCCGACCGTCGCCTGAGCCCGGGCCGCGTCGACGGCGAGCGCCAGCAGGTTCTGCTCCAGCCCGGGGCCGCGGCGCCCGTCGCGGGCCGCGGCGGCCGCCGCGGTCAGGGCGTGCAGCGCCGCCTCCACCGCGGCCGGGTCACGGTCGGCGCGCAGCCGGCGCAGCTTCTCGATCTGCTCGGCGCGCACCGCCGAGTTGTCGACCTTGAGCACCTCGATGCCCTCGTCCGCGTCGACGCGGTACTTGTTCACTCCGATCAGCGGCTGGCGGCCGGAGTCGATGCGGGCCTGGGTGCGGGCGGCGGCCTCCTCGATACGCATCTTCGGGATCCCAGCGTCGATGGCCTGCGCCATGCCGCCCGAGGCCTCGACCTCGTCGATGTGCTCCCAGGCCCGGCGGGCCAGGTCGTGGGTGAGCCGCTCGACGTAGTAGCTGCCGCCCCACGGGTCGATCACCCGGGTGGTGCCGGACTCCTGCTGCAGCAGCAGCTGGGTGTTGCGGGCAATGCGGGCCGAGAAGTCCGTCGGCAGGGCCAGTGCCTCGTCGAGGGCGTTGGTGTGCAGCGACTGGGTGTGCCCCTGGGTGGCGGCCATCGCCTCCACGCAGGTGCGCACCACGTTGTTGAACACGTCCTGGGCGGTCAGCGACCAACCCGAGGTCTGCGAGTGGGTCCGCAGCGACAGCGACTTGGCGCTCTTCGGGGTGAACTGGTTGACCAGCCGCGACCACAGCAGCCGGGCCGCGCGCAGCTTGGCGACCTCCATGAAGAAGTTCATGCCGATCGCCCAGAAGAACGACAGCCTTGGTGCGAACGCATCGATGTCCAGCCCCGCGCCCAGCCCTGCCCGGATGTACTCGACCCCGTCGGCCAGGGTGTAGGCGAGCTCCAGATCGGCCGTCGCCCCGGCCTCCTGCATGTGGTAGCCGGAGATCGAGATCGAGTTGAACCGCGGCATCCGCCGCGAGGTGAAGGAGAAGATGTCCGAGATGATCTGCATCGACGGCTGCGGCGGGTAGATGTAGGTGTTGCGGACCATGAACTCCTTGAGGATGTCGTTCTGGATGGTCCCGGCGAGCTGCCCCGGGGCCACCCCCTGCTCCTCGGCCGCGACGATGTAGAGCGCCAGCACCGGCAGCACGGCGCCGTTCATGGTCATCGACACGCTCATCTTGTCCAGCGGGATACCGTCGAACAGCTGGCGCATGTCGAGGATGGAGTCGATGGCGACGCCGGCCATGCCGACGTCGCCGGTGACCCGCGGGTGGTCGCTGTCGTAGCCGCGGTGGGTCGGCAGGTCGAAGGCGACCGACAGGCCCTTCTGCCCGGCTGCGAGGTTGCGCCGGTAGAAGGCGTTCGACGCGGCGGCGGTGGAGAACCCGGCGTACTGGCGGATGGTCCACGGCTGGGTGACGTACATCGCCGGGTATGGGCCGCGCAGGAAGGGCGCGATCCCCGGGTAGGTGCCCAGGAAGTCCAGGCCCGCGGTGTCGGCGGCGGTGTAGAGCGGCTTCACCGCGATGCCCTCGGGGGTATCCCAGGTCAGCGCGTCGGCGTCCTTGCCGGTCGCCGCCTCCAGGGCGGCCCGCCACTCACCCTCCGCCGCGTCCGCCCCGGCCGGCGTGGTGCCCAGCTCCACCGCGGAGAAGTCCGGGACCATCGTGGCACGTTGCGAGCTGTCCGTGGACATCAGGCCACCCCAACCTCGGCGAGCGCCGCCCGCAGCACGGCGACGGCATTGCATCCAGTGAACACGTATCCGCCGATGCCCGCGGCGGCGTCGGTCCGCGCGCGCGCACCGGCCTGGCCCGCGAGCCACACCCGGCTCGCCCCGGCGGCCCGCAGCGCCTCGGCGACCGGCCCGGCGTGCTCGGCGTATACCTTGTCGGCCGAGCACAGGCAGGCCACGGTGGCCCCGGAGGCGCTGAACGCCGCCGCGATCGACGCCGGGTCCGTGCCCGGGCCGGACGTCGGAGTCTCGAACCCGCCCGCCTGGAACAGGTTGGCGGCGAAGGTGGCGCGCGCGGTCGAGGCCGCCGCGCTGCCCAGGGTGGCCAGGAAGACCACGGGCCGGCCGCCCGTCGCCGCCAAGTGCGCGTCGGAACGGGCGCGCAGCTCCTCGAAGGTGAGGTCGTAGGTGACCTCCGGCAGCCCGGCGCCCACCGCCGTGGCGGCCTCCCCGCCGGCGCCGGCGGGGCTCACAGCGGGCACGGGGCTCGCAGCGGGCACGGGGCTCGCAGTAGGCACGGCGGGCCGCTCGGGGAGCTTCTCGCCCAGGTTCGGGAACTCGCTCACCCCGGTGATCGGGTCCCGCCGGTGGGCGATCGCGTCGGAGCGCGTCGCCCAGGTGGCCGCGATCCGCTCGGCGACGAGCCCGGACCGCAGGCCGGCGACGATCCCGCCGGCCCGCTCGATCTCGGTGAACCAGGCCCAGGCCGCCTCGGCGAGCTCGGCGGTGAGCGACTCGACGTACCAGGAGCCACCGGCCGGGTCGGTCACCCGGATCAGGCTCGACTCCTCCTGCAGGAGGGCCTGGGTGTTGCGGGCGATCCGGCGGGAGAAGTCGTCGGACCGGCCGAGGCGCGTGTCGAACGGCAGGACGGTGACCGCTTCGGCGCCGCCGACACCGGCGCCGAAGCAGGCCAGCGTCGTGCGCAGCATGTTCACCCAGGGATCCCGGCGGGTCATCATCGCCGCCGAGGTGACCGCGTGCTGACGCTGGGCCCGGTCGGCCGGCTCAGCGCCGCACACCTCGGCGACCCGTGACCACAACTGGCGGGCGGCCCGCAGCTTCGCGATCGAGGAGAACTGATCGGCGGTGACCGCGTAGCGAAACTCGATCTGGGCAAGCGCCTCGGCAAGGCTCAGGCCGGCCTCGGTGAGCTCCCGCAGGTAGGCGACGCCGGTGGCCAGTGACGCCCCAAGCTCCTCGGCGTCACTGCCACCCGCGCGATGGTACGGCTGGGCGTCGACGACGAGGGCGCGGATCCCGGGGAACTCCCGCACGCACCGGCCGGCGAGCGACACCGCCTCGGCGAGGCCCACCGGGCCGCCGGCCGGCAGGCCGGTCCGCGCGGCCAGACCGATCGGGTCGGCGCCGAGGCTGCCCGTGAGCTGCGAACCGGGCAGGCCGCGGGCGGCGACGAGGCCGAAGAACTCCTCGGCGGCCGCGGCGGTGAGCTCCCCCGCGTCCAGCACGATCGGCGCGAGGTCGAGGTAGACCTCGCGCAGCACCGCACCGAGCCCGCCGATCGGCAGACCGGCGGGCCCCAGCCGCAGCCAGAGCGAGGTGGCGCCGTTCTCCAGATCGGCGAGGACCGCTTCGGCGGCGAGCGTGGCATCGGGGTTGTCATGCAGCGCGCGGACATCCCAGCCGCCGGTGCCCGCGCCCTGCGCCCGCCCACCCCGCACGAACGG
>NZ_CDWWXA010000178.1:0-8029 GCF_977971845.1 Frankia sp. CeCAU1
GGGTGGTGTCGGGGCGCGGGGTGCCGGGATCGTAGCGGTACCCGACCCCCCACACCGTGACAAGCATCCGGGGCGCGGTCGGATCATCCTCGATCTTCTCCCGCAGTCGGCGGATGTGCACGGTGACCGTCGAGGGGTCGCCATAGCTCCATCCCCACACTTGTTCGAGCAGCTCGCCCCGAGTGAAGGCCCGGCCGGGCCGGCGCAGCAGGAAGGCCAGCAGATCGAACTCGCGCACCGTCAGCCCGAGCGGCACCCCGTGCCGGGTGGCGGTCCGCGCGGCCGCGTCGACGACGAGGGTGCCGGCCCGCAGGACGCCGGCTTCCGCGCCCGGCACCGCCTCGTTCGCCCGCCGCAGCACCGACTGCACGCGCAGGGTCAGCTCCCGCGGCGAGAACGGCTTGGTCACGTAGTCGTCGGCGCCGATCTCCAGACCGGTGATGCGATCCGACTCGTCGGCACGTGCGGTCAGCATGATCACTGGTACCGGTCGGTGCGCCCGGAGCCGGCGGAACACCTCGATGCCATCGAGACCGGGCAGCATCAGGTCGAGGACGACGAGGTCCGGTGGGGTTGTCTCGGCCACCCGCAGGGCCGTGGGTCCGTCCGCGGCGCGGTCGACGTCGAAGCCGGCGTTGCGCAGGTAGCGGTCAACCACCTCGGAGACGAGGACGTCGTCGTCGACGACGAGCACACGGGCCACCCAGCCACGATAGGTAAGGCGACGGCCGTCCCGGCCATGATCGGCTCGGATGTCTCCGCTTCGTAATGCTCCGTTTCGTCATGCTCGTCATGCTCGTCGTCGTGTCCGTGCCGAGCCGCCGGACGGGACCCGGGCATTCCTTGTTTCGTAAGGGTTGATCACGCGTGGACGGCACTACAGTCCCGATCATGTTCACGCAACGTAGTGGGATCGGGGCCTCCGTCGACGTCGTCCTGCCCTGCCTGGACGAGGCCGGGGCGCTACCTTGGGTGTTGGACCGGATGCCCGTCGACTATCGGCCGATTGTCGCGGACAACGGATCGCGCGACGGCTCCCGCCAGGTGGCGCTGGAACGCGGGGCGGTCGTCGTTGACGTGCCTGAGCGCGGCTACGGCGCCGCCGTGCACGCCGGGCTGCTCGCCGCGGACGCCGACGTGGTCGGCGTGTGCGACGCGGACGCATCCCTCGACCCCGCCGAGCTTCCCGGTCTCGTCACGCAGCTGCTGGCCGGCCGGGCCGATCTGGTTCTCGGTCGCCGTCGCCCGACCTCGATGCGGGCCTGGCCGCCGCACGCCCGACTCGGGAACGCGGTGGTCGCCGGGCGGCTGCGCCGCTGCGGCGTTCCCGTCCATGATCTGGGCCCGATGCGGGTGGCCCGCCGGGAGGACCTGCTCCGACTGCCCTTCGCCGACCGCCGGTTCGGCTATCCGCTGGAACTGCTGCTGCGGGCGGCCCAGGCCGGTTGGCGGATAGTCGAGACCGACGTGGCCTACACCCCTCGGGTCGGGCGCTCCAAGGTGACCGGGACACCGCTCGGCGCCGCCCGGACGGCCCGGGACATGTCCGCCCTGTTGGCGAGCCTCCGGTGAGGCTGCTCGTGATGGCGAAGGAGCCGGTACCCGGGCGGGTCAAGACCCGCCTGACGCCGCCCCTGCGCCCGGACCAGGCGGCGGCCGTCGCGGCGGCCGCGCTCGCGGACACGCTGGCCGCGGTTGAGGAGCTGACTCGCCTGCCCGGGTTCGACGCACTGCGCCCGGTCCTCGTCCTCGACGGCGCGGTCGGCCCATGGCTGGAGACCTCGTTCGCACGAATCCCGGCCGGACGAACCCCGGGCGCACGAATCGCGATCGAAGTGATGCCGCAGGTGTCGGGGCCGTTCGACGTCCGGCTCGCCGCCGCCTTCGACGCCGGCACCGAGCCGACCCTGCTCATCGGGATGGACACTCCCCAGGTGACCGCAGCCCTGCTCGCCTCCGCCTGCCACGCGCTGCACGCGACCGACGCGGTGTTCGGTCCCGCCGCGGACGGGGGATGGTGGGCACTCGGCCTGACCACCCCCGACGGCGATCTTCTCCGTGGCGTGCCGACCTCGCGCCCGGACACCGGCGCACGACAGCGGGCCCGCCTGTCCGAAGCCGGCCTGACGGTCACAACCCTGCCGACGGTGCGCGACGTCGACACCATGGCCGACGCCGACGCGGTCGCCCGGCTCGTGCCCGGTGGACGCTTCGCCGCGGCGCTGCGCGCCACGCATGGGGATCGCATCGCCGCCGGCCGGGCCACCGCGTGTTGACCGGCGTCCCCGACGGCCGGTGGGGACCGACGACCGTCTACGAGGCGGGACTGCGCTCCGCCGGTGGACAGCTGTGGATGCGCCGTCCCGACGGGCGACGCGACCCGCTGCCGGTGAACCGCTGGCGTGGCACCCTGTCCCCGGCGGCGTCGATCCCGCCCACCTGGTCCACCGGGGCGCTGTCCCCGGGGGATCTGTCGTTGTTGCGTCACTGTGGCGGCCCGACCCTCGACGTCGGCTGCGGGCCCGGCCGGCTCGCGGCCGCGCTCGCGGCCCGCGGGGTGCCGGCCCTCGGCATCGACGTCGCGCCGTTCGCGGTGCACCTGACCCGGCGGGCCGGTGTGCCGGCACTACGGCGGGACGTGTTCGGCCGGGTGCCTGCCGAGGGACGATGGGCCGCGCTGCTGCTTGCAGACGGAAACATCGGCATCGGCGGCGACCCGACCCGGTTGTTGCGCCGGGCCGGGGAACTCCTCGCCCCCTCCGGCCGGGTGCTCGTCGAACTCGAACCGCCGGGCACCCGGACCGGTCCGATGCGGGTCCGGCTGGAGGACGCAACCGGCCGGGTGTCGCGGCCCTTCTCCTGGTGCCTGGTGGACGGGGACGATCTGACCGGCATCGCGCCGGACGCCGGACTGCTGATCACCCGGACCTGGTGCGACGCCGGTCGGCACTTCGCCGCGCTGCGCCGGCGTCTCCCGACTGGATGATTCCCCGCCGGGCGCGGACCGCCCGACTCACCATGAGGGCCGCCGCGCCGGCCCAGACCACTCCGAGAACGAGCGCGAGGTTGCGTCCGTACGGCAGTGGGTTCACCGTCGGGTTCCCAGGGTCCCCACCGTAGCCACGCCACAGCGGTAGCGACGACAGGGCGACCGCCGCACTCACCAGCAGTGCGCCCTGTGCAACGGACCGGTAGGGCGGTGGGACCAACCGGGTGAGCAGGAAGCCGACGAGCATCGTCGCGGGCACGAGCAACGCGTCATGGACCAGGACCCCGCCGATCAGCCAGACCACGGTGTTCGGCGGCCGGGTGGCCTGCTGGTGGGTGAGCACGCCGTCGACCCCGTAACCGATCGCGGCCAGCCCGGCCGCCACCGCGACACCGCGCAGCACGACGGCGTTCACACCATCACCACCCGATGTACCCATTTCGTCTGGAGGACCCCGGGCCGGTTCGGCGCGATGAGCCGGGCCGGATAACCGTGATCGAGGTCGAGGTCGGCGCCGTTCACTCCGGTCGCGAGCAGGGTCAACGAGTCCCTGGCGTGCGAGGGGTTGACGCCGCTTGCCCGGTAGCCCCCGCGGGCCTCGAGGGACTCGACCCGGACCGCCGCGTCGGCGGGGATCATGGCGGCGTCCAGCAGATCCCGCAGCCGCGGCCCGTGCCAGGTGGCGTCCGCGGCCCATCCCTCGACGCAGGTGATCGGCAGCTTCGAGCTGTACCGACGCAGCGCGTACAGCTCCTCGATGGTGTACACCACCCGGCGCGGACCGACCACCTCCAGCCGGTACCCGGGGTCACGGGCGAGGGAGGTGACCCGCGCGGCTCGCGCCGTGCGGTTCACCGGGAGCCCCTGCGGGCCGATGTCGGGCCGCCGCGGCGCGAGCAGGTCCAGCCGGGCCAGGCCCGGGACCGACTGACCGGCGGTCGTCGCCACGATCACCCCGGCTGCGGTCCCCGTCGCGAGGCCGAGGCCGCGCCGCGTCAGACCGCCAGTCCCCGGGGCGGCGCCGGCCATGGTGGTGACGCCGGCCATGGTGGTGACGGCCAGGTGCGCGCGCTCATGGCGGCGGCGGCCCACATTCGCCCGGACGACGGTGAGCTTCGCGACGATGTGGAGGACCAGCGCGCCGATCGTGATCCAGGCGACCCAGTAATGGGTCACGGTGAAGAAGAAGTGGAACCGGTACCACTGCGCGATGTTCGCGATGCCCGTGCTGAGCTGGAAGATCGCCCCTGCGATCAACGGCACGATCGTCATCCGCTCCACCGCATGGGCGACGGAACGGATCGGGGGCCATTCCCACAACAGCGGATACACCGTCCACAGCTTCGCCAGCAGCAGTGGGACGCTCGCGAGTCCGGTGGTCACGTGCAGGCCCTGGGTCACCCGGTACAGCCAGGCGGGTCGGGAAGACCATTCCAGCCAGGACGGCGGATGCTGCATGAAATGCGATACCAGCCCGGTCAGAAAGCATGTTCCGAAGGCGATCCCGAGCCAGACTCCGAGGAGAGCCGCCATCCGTGGATCGTGCAGCCGACTGGGGAATGCGTTTTCGCGCAGGGGGCCGCGCCGCAGGACCGGGGGTGGTTCCGGCAGCTTTTCGGTCAGCAGACGAGGTAACCGGCGGGGCAACCGACGAGGCAACTGTCGCACGAATGCACGGTAGGTCGCCGGGACCACTCGCGACCGAGTACCGGCATTACGGAACGAGGAAGGCCCGGCGCGGTGTTCCCGCGACGGCGCTGCGCCTGCCAGTCTCGGGACCATGCCCAGAACCCGCACCGCGCCACGCCTCAGACCCGCCCTGGCCCTGGCCGGGGCGGGTGTCGGGCTCGCGGGTCTGCTCGCGACG
This sequence comes from Frankia sp. CeCAU1, assembly GCF_977971845.1. Lineage (NCBI taxonomy): Bacteria > Bacillati > Actinomycetota > Actinomycetes > Frankiales > Frankiaceae > Frankia > Frankia sp. CeCAU1. The sequence continues at coordinate 4,857 of NZ_CDWWXA010000178.1, forward strand.
CAACGTGCCGTCCTTGCGGCGCCGGGATACCTGCCCGGCCGGGCAGGGGTGCTCTACCCCGTCATGCTCTGGTGGGCGCTCGGTGTCGCCACGGCCGCGCTGCTGGTCCACGCGGCCCCGCGCCGGTTGGCCGTCGCCATGCTGCTCGGCGGAATCGTCGCCATCCACGCCGTCGCGGCCACCGCCGGCCCGCAGCTCTCCGACGACCTGTACCGCTACGCCTGGGACGGTCGGGTCCAGGCCGCCGGGATCGACCCCTACCGGTACGGCCCGCTCGCTCCGGAACTGGCCCGGCTGCGCGATCGCTGGCTGTTCCCGGATCCGGCCGGATGCGCGGCGATCGGGCGCGGCCCGCACTGCATCCGGCTGAACTACCCGCGCGCCCACACCATCTACCCGCCGGTGGCGCAGGCGTACTTCACCGCCGTTCATGTCCTGCCGGGGCCGCCACGCGAACACAAACTCCAGCTTTACGCCTCGCTGATGTCCCTGGCGCTGGTCGGGCTGATGATGCGGATGCTGGTGGCGCGAGGCCGCGATCCGCGCCACGCGGCCTTCTATGCGTTCTCGCCGCTCGCCGGCCTGGAGATCGGTTCCGATGCGCACGTCGACGTCCTCGGGGCCGTGCTGGCGCTCAGCGCTCTGGCGGTCCTCACCGCCCGGTCCCGCCCGCTGCGGACGGGGGTCGCTGGGGCGCTGCTCGGCGGCGCGGTAGCGGTGAAGCTGTACCCGGCGTTGCTGCTGCCCGCGGCGGCCCGGCGCCGGCCCGTCACGCTCGTCGGAGCCGCCGCCGGGGTGGTCGTGCTGTCCTACCTGCCGCACATCCTCGCCGTCGGCACACAGGCGCTGGGCTTCCTCCCGCAGTACCTCGACGTCGAGGGCTACGGGGAGGGCAGCCGCTTTCTCCTGCTCGCCGGGCTGCTGCACCTGGACGGATCCGCGGCGAAGGCGGCAGCGGCCACCCTGCTGGCGGCGGTCACGGTCGCCGTGCTGCGGACCGATCCACAGCGGGTTCCCGTCGAACGGGCCGCGCTGTGGCTGGTCGGTGCCGCGTTCCTTGTCGCGACCCCGGTCCAGCCCTGGTACGGGGTGCTGCTGGCGGCGCTCGCCGTCATCGCCGGGCGGCTGGAATGGCTCGCCGTCGCCGCGGCCGCGCACCCCGTCTACGTCTCGCTGTTCACGGATCTGCCCGGTGACGCGTGGACTTTGCGGGTGTATTCCTACGCCGTCGGCGGTGGCGTCGTGCTCGCCGCGACCGGTCTGCGCCGGTGGACCGGCCGACGGCTGGCGGTCGACGAGCGCACTGCCGCACCCGCGGCCCGATCCGTCGTCGAACCCCGGCCCGAGTTGTCACCGGGCGCAGGGACTGAAGGGCAGGTGAGGGTGTAATGGCGGGCTCGTTGACGAGGCCGGCGAGTACGAGGCCCTGCTCAGAGCTTGGGCGGTGCGGGTGCGGGACGCTTGGGCTGCCCGCCACGCCACGATCAGGGACTGGATTGAGAAGGCCCTTCCCTGAAGACGACGAGTCCTCGGCCCTCCGCGCCGTTTATTCTTGGAGTTCGGCGGCTCTGCGCAGGAGTTGCTGGGCGGCGTCCCGATGCTCCGCGCCACTGTCCTCGGCGATGACCGCGACCGCCAAGGCCGCGAAGCGCAGCATGCCGACCCAGGGCCCGGGCGGATCCGGTATCTGTCGGACACACACCGCTGATCAACTTATGCTGCATCGCTTTCGGGCATGCGTGTAGCTCTGCGGAAGGTTTCCTTGATCGCGTCCTCCACCTCCCTGTGGATATCGGAAGAGTTGGTCTCGGTCTCGGAGTAGCAGCGGCGTATGAAGCCCGCGCAGGCCTCGAGATTGTCGGTCGCCACCTTGAAGGACATCCTGCTTTCGCCGCCGCCGACATCCTTGGCCCGCTGGCTCGAGATTGCGAGATTGTCGGTTTTATTGCCAATTGTAAACACTTGCACGATCAATTCAGAGTCGTACTCGTGGAAGGTGCCGTAGATGTCGACCTTCGAGTCCCCGACGAAACGGAGGCGCCAACGCCCACCAGGCCTGGGGTCCCAGAACATGATCCTGACCTGCGTCTCAGGCGGCGCAATCCATTGCACGTACAGCTCAGGATCCGTTCGGATCTGGTGCAGCTGCCTTAGAGAGAACGGGAATTCTTGGACAACTATGAATTCCCCCGGGGTCGGGTTAGCTGTCCTTATGATCTCTCCGGTGATATCGTTGTTCTTGGATCTGAGGCGAGAGTTGTAAAATTCCTCGATCCATCGGGCTGCTGGGTCGAGCGCATCCTCTTCGAGACGTACCGGGCTGCGGTGGCCACCTCCAGGACGGCGGATCAAGCCGGCTTCCTGAAGCACCTTGAGGTGCCTGGATACCGCCTGGAGGCTTATCCCATACGGCCTGGCGAGCTCACCGACCGTGGCGTCACTTTCGACAAGTCGTTCGATCATGTTACGACGGGTCGCGTCTGCAAGAGCCGCGAAAATTTTGGAACTTTCAGCCATAATCGTACCCAATCAACAACATTATTAAAATTTCTCAATTAAGATCAACTGTTGGTGACGTCCCGGCCTGCGAATAATACATATTCAGATGTAACTGGTCAGGGGTGCCGCTTGATTGACAGTGACGGATGGTTGCGCGGCGGCGGTGAGGGCTGGGCTGTTTTCGGGCAGCCACAGGCGGCCCGTGGTGAGACGAGCGAGGGCGTCGAGTGCGCCGAGGCCGTTCTTGCGGGCCGTCGAAGATAGCTGTGCAGAGCGCAGAAGTGGCGGGTCCCAGCGAGCGAGCGCAGGTGGCCAGAGATCTTCTGTCTCAGTTTTGACCATGCGAATTATCCGGGCGGTCTCAAGGGGTCGGTGCATCGACAACTATAGATGTTAGCATATCATCGAGGCAGCTGGCGGTGGTTTGTTGTGATGGGTAGCTCGTGATCTGTGATCTACGGGGGTAGGCAGAGGCAGGGCCGGTGTCCGGCGGCGAGCGTGTCGGTCAGTTCGCGGAGTGGGGTGGGGCATCGGGGCGGTGGCCCAGGCCTGCCAGAGGCGTAGCAGGAGGCAGAGTGGGGTCAGGCAGGCGCGGACCCGTCGGAGGCTGACCGGCCAGGACGGCGGTGTGCCGGGGCGGACCGGGTGCGGGCTGTCGCCGGGTGGGCTGGGTG
>NZ_CDWWXA010000179.1:0-7830 GCF_977971845.1 Frankia sp. CeCAU1
GCCGCAGGCTTTCCCGCCGCCATCCCCCGCCCCCGAGCGGCGGGGGATGAGCGGTTCGTCCTCGAACGCGGTGAGCTCCGCCCCGTCGTAGCCGAACCTGCGTCGGACCGTGAGCCCCATCGGGTCGCCCGGATGCGCCCGGTAGAACGGCCGGGCGACCTCGGTGCGCCAGTCGACGACCAGCGGATCGTCCCCGGCAGCCTCGCGCACGTGCCGCCGCCCGAGGTAGAAGCGCTGGCCGAGGACCCGGGGCGCGTCGGGCCCGTAGTCGACCCGGCCGAAGAACAGCGGCGTCGAATGCTCCTGCTCGGTGAAGCTGGCGAGCCGCCGTTGCTTCGCCAGCTTCAGGTAGGCGTTCGTCACCTTGTCCACGACCGCGTCGCCCGCGGCAATCTCCGTTCCCTCGACCTCGGCCCGCATCCCCGCCAGCGCCCGCCGGCTGCGCCGGAGGTGCTCGCGTTCCGCGGCCAGCTCCGCGTCCGGTCCGGCCACATCGACAGCCACATCGACGGCCAGGTCGACCGGATCCGCATCCGGTTCGGCGTTCATGCCGTCAATCATCACCGAGCACCCCTTTCTTAACTCGGTAAGGAATACTATCCGGACGAAGGCGGCACTCCCCGCCGCAACCCGCGATCATGAAGGAACAGTCAGGACATGGCAGGCACTCAGGCGTAGTCGGGGAGGGCACGCCGCAGGGCGCGGAACGCCTGATGCGCGGCGGCAAGCGCGTCCGGGAACACCTGCGCGGCGGCAAGCGCGTCCGGGAACACCTGCGCGGCGGACCGTCCCTCCCCCAGCCGGGCCCAGTTCTCCCGGGCCAGCACCCGCCGGACGGCGATGATCTGCGCGGCAGCCAGCCGGGCCGCGAGCTCGCCGGCCGCCGGCACCGCCGCGGCCAGCGCGGCGGCGAGGGCATCCTCATCCTGCCCGGTGTGCTGGGCCAGCCTGCCGAGCAGACTCGGGGTGGAGAAGACCATGCCGTGGTAGGCGAGCACCTCGCGGTCGTCGTTCAGACCGGTGACCGGCTCCCGGCGCTCGAGCCCGGCGGCGAGATGTTCCTCGATGGCGGCCAGCGGCGAACTGCCCGCCGGGCGCTGCGCCACCACCCGGGCGAACTCCCCACGATGGTCGAGGATCCGGTGCAGGACCAGGTCCTCCTTGCTCGTGAAGTAGGTGAACAGCGTCGGCTTCGACACCCCGGCCGCCGCTGCGACCTCCGCCACCGACACCGCACCGAAGCCGCGGTCGAGGAACAGCGCGATGGCCGCCGCGGACAGCGCGTCGTGGGTGCGCCGCTTCTTGCGCTCACGCCGGCCGGCGGGCTCGCACATTCGATCAATCTAGCAAGGGCTGATCCGCCCCGCCGGGACGGACGGCACCGGCCGCCGGGCCCGGGAACAACGGGAACAACGGGAACAACGGGACGCTACGCGACGTGGACGAAGGGGCGCCGCCGCGGGTCGCTCTCGGCCTCCCGCAGCACCTCGCGGGTGACGACGGCGGTCCGCAGGCGGGGCAGACTCGCCGGATGGAGGTTCTCAGTAGCCGCATCCTGCTCCGGCCCACGGATCCGCAGCGCAGTCATCACTTCTACCGCGAGACCCTCGGGCTGGCGGTCTACCGCGAGTTCGGGCCGCCGGAGGAACCCGGGCTGGTGTTCTTCCTCGGCCAGGGCCTGTTGGAGGTGTCCGGGCACTCGCAGCGGCCGGCACGGCCGGTGGGCACGGGCCGGGAACCAGTGGGCACGGGCCGGGAACCAGTGAGGACGGCGCGGCTCTGGCTGCAGGTGCGTGACCTGGCAGCCGAACACGCCCGGTTGAACGCGGCGGGTGTCGTCATCACCCGGGAGCCGCGGCGTGAGCCGTGGGGACTCGACGAGATGTGGATCGAGGATCCGGACGGCGTCCCGATCGTGGTCGTGGAGATCCCGCCCGATCATCCCCTGCGCCGGGACCGGAGATCCCTCGCCGACGGCTGACGCGCGGGCCCGTCGGGACGGCGGGGCTCACCCGGACGACCCGGTGCACCCTCGCCGGCGGCGGACCGGGAGGCCAGGCTCGCCGACGGCGGACCGGGAGGCCAGGCGGTCGCAGGCAGGGTGACGGTGACGACCGCGCCGCCGTCCGGACAGTTGGCCGCCTCGACGGTGCCGCCGTGTGCACTGATGATCGCGGCGACGATCGCGAGACCCAGCCCGGCACCGCCGTGGTCCCGGGTGCGGGCGGTGTCCGCGCGACGGAACCGTTCGAACACGTACGGCAGGAACTCGGGAGGGAACCCGGGGCCGCGGTCGCGGATCTGCACGATGACGACCTCGCCCGGCCCGTCCACACCCACCCACGGCCCGACGACCCGCCGCGGTGTGCGGCATCCCCGCAGCTCGACGACGCTGCCCGCGGGTGCGTGACGCGCGGCGTTGGCAAGCAGGTTGTCGACCGCCCGCCGGAGCATGTCCCCGTCGCCGAGGACCTCCAGCGGCCGCTGCGCGTCGGCGACGCCAAGCCGGAGTCGTAGCCCGCGCGCCTGGAGAAAGCCCGTCGCTGCCCGGGCGGAGCGGGTGAGTACCTCGTCGAGCGCGACCCGCCCCTGTCCGACGAGACCACCGTCCATCCGGGCGAGCGTGAGCAACGACTCGGCCAGCCGGATGAGCCGGTCGGTCTCGTCCGAGACGTTGACGATCGCCTCGATCAGCTCCTCGCGCGTGCGACCGGGACGGGCGGCGAGCTCCAGCTCGGCCTTGAGCACGGTCAGGGGCGTCCGCAGCTCGTGGCCGGCGTCGGCGACGAAGGCACGGTCCCGGGCACGGGCCGCGTTCAGCCGGCGGAGCAGGTCGTTCATCGTTCTGGCCAGAGCGGCGATCTCGTCATGGGTCGCGGGCACCGCCAGCTCGCCGTTCCTGCCGGCGGCGACCGGACCGGCGGCGACCGGACCGGCGGCCGCCATGGCGACCACCTCCGCGGCCGCCATGGCGGCCGCCTGCCGGCGCATCCGCTCCACCGGCCGCAGCGCCGCCCCCGAGAGCAGCCAGGCGGCGAGGCCCGCCAGCGCGATCGTCGGAGCCGTCGCCACCACCATCACGTTGCGGACCCGGTCCTCGGCCCTGTCGGTGAGGTGCGTCGGCGTGCCGACGACCGCGATCATGGTGGCCCGGCCCGTGTGCACCGCCACGGCCAGGACGCGGACATCTCCGGTCGGCCTGATCCCGGTGCCGGCCCGCACTTCCCGGGTGACCAGGGTCGGCTGCGTCCGGGCCCGGGCGAGCTGGTCCGCGGCCAGCAGCGGCCGTGACCCGGCGTCCGGCGACGAGACGATCGGCGTCCCGTCCGCCCGGAGCACCTGGGCGATCGATCCGCCGCCCACGAGCAGGTCGGCCGCATCGGCTCGACCAACGCCCCCGGGTCGGGCGGCATCAAACCGATCGGCGAGCCTGACCGTCAGCAGATCCGACCGGGTCCGCAGGTCGGCGTCGACGGAGTCCCGCAGGTTCACCCGGAGCAGCAGGTAGAACAGGACGCCAGCGATAGCGAGCACGATCGCGGTCCCCAGCGCGAACAGCAGGGTCAGCCTCACCCGGATCGGCACGTCGGGCTACGATTCCCCGTCGACGACCGGGCCGGGCGCACCAGACGCACCGGGCGCGCCAGATGTGCCGGACATAGCAGACACACCAGGTGTGCGGAACGTCCCGGGCGACGTCTCGGCCGGGGTCCGTAGCCGGTATCCGACCCCGCGGACGGTCTCGATGAGCGACGGACCGTCCGGAATGTCGATCTTCCGGCGGACGTAGCGCACGTACTGGTCGACGATGTTGGAGGTGCCGTCGAAGGCGAAGTCCCAGACGTGATCGACGATATAGGTACGGGTCAGAACCTCGTCGGGATGGCGCATGAGCAGGTGGAGGAGCGCGAACTCCTTCGCGGACAGGTCGAGTGGCGATCCGGCCCGCAGGACGCGGTGCTCGGCCGGGTCGAGGCGAAGATCCCCGATCCGCAGGACGGTGGGGCGTTCCACGGCCCCGCGCCGCACGAGCGCCCGCAGCCGGGCGGTCAGTTCCCCGAAGCTGAACGGCTTGGGCAGGTAGTCGTCGGCACCCGCGTCGAGACCGCGGATACGGTCGTCAACGTCCCCCCGGGCGGTGAGCATGAGCACCGGGGCCCAGCGGCCCGCCTCGCGCAGGCGGCGGCACACCTCGAATCCGTCGAGACCGGGAAGCATGAGGTCCAGGACGATCGCGTCGTAGCCGATCTCGGTCGCCTGCCAGACCGCGTCGGCGCCGTCACCGACGACGTCGACCGCGTAGCCCTCCTCGACCAGGCCACGGCGGAGCAGGGCGGCGGTGCGCGCCTCGTCCTCGACGACCAGTACCCGCATGGAACGGATCGTAGAGCTGCTGCGAGCGCAGAACCGCTCCGGTCTGCGGCCGGTGGCGCCGCGGGACTCGGTCATCACACCATGTTCACATGATCGAAGGCGCACGGTGCCGGGCATGTCCTCGTTCAGCTACGCCGAGGCGGGCGTGATCGGTGCCCTGCAGGGCGCCACGGAGTTGTTCCCGGTGTCCAGCCTTGGTCACAGCGTGCTCGTGCCGGCTCTCATCGGCGGCCGATGGGCAGCGGACCTCGACGTCTCCGCGCCCGAGTCGCCCTACCTCGCCTTCATCGTCGCCGTGCACGTGGCCACCGCCGCGGCGCTTATCGTCGCCTTCCGTGACGACTGGCGGCGCATCATCACGGGCCTGGCCGTCTCGGTCCGGGACCGGCGGATCACCACCGCCGACGGCCGGCTCGCCTGGCTGATCATCCTTGGGACCGTTCCGGTGGGCATCGTCGGGCTGCTCCTCGAGCATCCGCTGCGCACCCACCTGGGCCGGCCGCTGCCGGCCGCCGTGTTCCTCACCGTGAACGGCATGATCATGCTGCTGGGGGAGCGTCTGCGCCGCCGGTCGACGACCGGCTGCGCTCCAGGGCCGGCCGGATACCGGGACGAGCACACCATGCCGATACCACGCTCGGCGCCGGTCACGGGCCGCAGGGTCGGGACGCGCCCGGCCTCCGGTCCCCTGGTAGCTCACGGATCCGCACCCGGGTCCGGGCCCGGCAACCACTCGAAGGCCGTGGCGACCGAGACGGCACTACCCGAAGCCGAGACAGCACTACCCGAAGCCGAGACAGCACTACCCGAAGCCGAGACAGCACTACCCGAAGCCGAGACAGCACTACCCGAAGCCGAGACAGCGGCCCGGCACGCCGACCGGCGGCTCGCCGCGCTGCCGCGCCTGGACGCCCTGCTCGTCGGGGTGGCGCAGACCGCCGCCCTGGCTCCGGGAATCAGCCGGTCGGGCGTCACGATGATCGCTGGCCTGTCCCGGGGACTCTCCCACCTCGACGCCGCCCGGTTCGCGTTCCTGCTCGCCACCCCGGTGATCCTCGCCGCCGGCCTGCTGAAACTCCCCGACCTCCTCGGCCCGCTCGGAGACGGTGTTCGCGGTCAGACCCTGTTCGGGGCGATCGTCGCCGGCGTCGTGGCCTACGTGTCCATCCGGTTCCTGGCCCGATGGTTCGAAACCCGCACGGCGACCCCCTTCGCCGTCTACTGCCTGGTGGCCGGTGCCCTGTGCGTCGTACGTTTCGGGATCTTCTGACGTTTCGGGATCTTCCGAACGGCACGGGACAGCAACGGGACAGCGCTGGAGGGCCCAGGACTCGGGTTCGTGCCACCAGCCGAAAAGTAGCTCTCTGTAGTGGCATGGTCCGTTTCGGAGTGGTTCGTAGTCGACGGTGACCCGGTCGACGGCGTCTTGGACGTCGTCGTCGGTGGGCAGGGTGTAGATCCGGACGGTGTCGACGCGGGCGTGGCCGAGGAGTTCGGCGACCAGGACGAGGTCGGCGCCGTCGCGGACAAGCCTGGTCGCGAAGGTGCGCCGCAGGACGTGGGGGAGAGATCTCCAGGCCGGCGGTGCGGCCGGCGGTGCGGATGCTGTGGTCGACCGAGCGGGCGGAGATGCGCCGGCCGCCGCGGGCCCATTCGGCCTGCCTGACCCGGCGGGGCGTGACGAAGGGGTCGGCTGGGATGGGCAGGCCGAGCTGCTCGGCGCGGGCCTGCCGCCAGCGGACGAGGAGGGGCGGGTGCGGGCTGGGAGCGGGAGGTCGCGCAGGCGTCCGCCCTCGCCGAGCACGCGGAGTTTGCCGGTGCGGACGGTGATGACGACGTCGCCGACGGACGGCGACGTCGTCATCACCGTCCGGGCCGAGGCCTGCCCAACCGTAGAACCAGTCCAGGGCGGTGTGCGCGAGCCGGACGGTGCTCGCGGACGCCTTGCGGTCGGATCGAAAAATTTCAGCATCAAGGCGAAGCCGAGGCGCGTCGCCCCGGCCTTGTTCCGCACCAGCTTGCGGTCGCTCTCGCTCAGGGTCCAGCAGTCGATCAGCTGCTCCGGAGTCTACTCCCGCCGCACGCCGGCCACCCCAACGGAACGATCACGGCAGGTCGGACACCAGCCACCAGCACAGGCGAAGCGTCCGGGACGTCACCCAGAGCTACCTTCCGGCTGGTAAGGCACGAACCCGAGTCCCGGGCCCGGTAGCCGTCGTCGCCATGTTCGGATGGGCGCGGTGGGCATGGCGCGGGCCACCAGAGCGACGGCGAGAAGGTCGGCCTCGCGGCCCGGTGGGGCGACCAGGTGCAGGCCAACCGGTTCCCCGACACCGGTTAGGCCTGCTGGGATGCTGATCGCAGGATGGCCGGTGATGTTGAAAGCCCAGGTGAGCGCCACGCTCATCGTCTCCCCGGGCCCCTGGTGGCCGTGCGGGGGGTTGGGTGTGGTCGGGGTGGCGAGCAGGTCGTGCCCGGCGAACAGGCCACCGAGAGAGCGCAGCAGGGCGGCCCGGGTACCGGCGGTGTCCTGGCCGCTGTGACGCAGGGACACCCAGCAGTCCGCCGGGTCGGGCAAGCACGGCACGGCATCGGTCACCGCGAGCGCGCCGGCTCGGGCGAGGGCGTCCAGGTGGGTGCGGGCCACCTCGGCGACCGCCGGGGCCGTATCGGCGAAACCGAGCGTGGCCGACCACGCCGTGCGCAGCGGCCGGTCGGGGCGGCGCAGCGCCGGCAGGGTCGCGGTGCCCGCGACGGCGTCGAGGTAGGCGGCCGCGTCGGCGGGCTCGCGGGCCAGCACGCCGGCAGCGTTGAGACCCGCGCGGTCGCGGGCGGGCACCCGGCCGCCCGTGAGTTTCAGGCCCACGACGCCGCACCACGCCGCCGGGATGCGCACCGAACCGGCGCCGTCGCTGCCGGTGGCCAAGGGAACCAGGCCGGCGGCGACGGCGGCGGCCGATCCGGCGGACGACCCGCCGGGGCTCCAAGCCGGGTCGTGCGGATTGAGAGTCGGGCCGCGGTCGGTGTGCCCCCAGGTCTGCCAGGTAGTGCCCGGGCCCGGGGTGGCGGTGGCACCGACCGGTACGCAGCCGCCCGCGAGCAGCCGGCGGGTCTGGGTCGAGGTCAGCCCCTCGGTAACCTTCACCCCCAGAGGCACCCCGGCCAGCGGCGGCCGTTCGCCCGCGCGGACCCGGCGGTCCACGTCGGCCGCGTGGGCGTACGCCTGCTCGGGCCACAGGGCGGCGAAGGCCCGCACCGCCGAATCGCCGTCCGCGATACGCGCAAGCGCGTCGCGGGTCATCTGCTCGGCGGATAGCTCCCCGGCGTGGACCAGGGCGGCGATGCGCAGCGCGGACAGTCCGCCGCTCACCGGGGCCGCCGGGGCGGGGTGGGGATCGGTGGAGGAGGTGGCGGTTCCCGCCGGGGTGGGGTACGAGATGGGGACGGGTTGCGGGC
>NZ_CDWWXA010000180.1:0-7759 GCF_977971845.1 Frankia sp. CeCAU1
GCCGCCAGGGACTTGAACCCCGAACCCGCGGATTAAGAGATCATCGGTGGTTCGTCCGCCAACGTCCGTGGACGTCCGCCGGTGCCGGTCGCGGGCTCGCAGTTGTCCGCCAAGTCCGTGACCGTTCGCCGCCGTTCGCGGGCTTGGCTGCCATCCAGGCTGCCAGCCTCTGCGATCTCCACCCTGGCGCAGACGGCGCTGATGCCTCTGATCCGTAGTTAGATCTGAATCTTCCGCCGACGTCCGTGGATGTCCACCGCGTCCGCTGACCTGGTGCGCTCCGTCTGCTGGTGTCCGTCAGCGTCCGCGGCCGTCCGACGGCTTGGCTGTCAACTTGGCTGTCACGTCTGCGACGGCCGTCCGACGACCCACGGCCTAGTGGCTCGGTACCTCGCTTAGATCGGGCCCGTCGTCTCGCAGCGTTGCCTGGTCCCTGGCTGTCTCAGATCGCGTGAACGGCAAGATCTTGCACTACTGTTGGAAGCAGGATGTGTTCGGCCGCGAGAACTCTCTCGGACAGGCTTTCGACCGTTTCATCCGGCTGGACGGGTAGTTCGTGTTGCGCGATAACGGGCCCCGCGTCGTACTCTGCTGTGACGATGTGGACTGAAGGCCCGGTAATGCGATCGCCGGAGGCCAGGACGGATTCATGTACTGCTCTGCCGTACATACCTTTTCCGCCATGTCTCGGCAGCAGAGACGGATGCACGTTTATGATCTTACCGGCGTAGGATTTCAGCGTGCACGGGCCAATATTTTTCATGTAACCCGCCGTGACGATCAGGCTGATCTTTCTTTCGTTTAGTAGCGTGCATATAGCCGTGTCGAGCTGATCGGGATCGGGATGCGTGACTCCTGACATGTGAGCGGCCGGTATGGCATGGGCTCGGGCATATGCAAGAGCGCCGGACCCTCCGTTGTTGCTCAGGACCAAGGCCAGGCGGAATGCCGCGGCAGGCCGGAGAGAGGATTGGTGCAGTGCCCGTAGATTGGTCCCGGTATGCGACGCAAACACCGCTACGCGGAAATCAGCCATGTACGGCACCCCGGCAGCTCGGCCGTGGCATCGCGTCTAAGGGCACGTCAAGGTAAGTCATGGGAGCCGACACACGCAGATTTTATGTCCACTCCGGCCTGGTTACCCCAGGCAAGCTCGTCGCTGGCAAGTGAGGGTTGGGCTGTCCGGGGAGCGAAGCGCCCTGGCACTGGTGATGGGGCTGTCGACTGGCGTGCCCTCTGCTCGTTCTTCGGCTGCCCATCGGCGTGCGCGACGAACGTCCGCAGCATCACGTTCCGTGCCTCGGCTGGTTCAGCCCACGCTGGCGACCGGCGGACTTCGTCGAACGTCTCGGATGGTCTACGCGGTGCGGGGTGCGACGGGCCCGGCGAGCACGGCCGCCAGGCCGCGCGCAGCCGGTCGCGCGGCGCGACCCGCACCGCGCTTGATCTCAAAACGAAGGATTCGGCAAATGCGCGGGCTCGTGCTCGTGGGGACCGGGCCGCCGCTGGCCCTGTCGGTGCCGGTCAACCGGTGAGGTCGGCGTGGTGCCGGACGTCCCACCGGTAGGCGTGGCCGTCTCGGCGGAGTTCGAGGAGGTCGACGCTGCCGACGGGCACGCTGATCGGTGGCCGCCTGCGAAGGTCGGTGAGTCGGCGGATGACCTCGTCGGTGGGCGGGGTGGCGTTGCAGTAGGTGACGCTGATGTGGGGTTTGAAACGGGCGGGCTCGTCGGGCACGGCGTCGGCGCCCAGGACGTCACCGATCGCGGCTCGTAGCTGCTCGCGTAGTTCGGCAACTGGGTGCCATGGGGTGGCGCGGAGGAAGGTTCCGCCGGGGTAAGCGGCGATGGGGCCGGCGGTGAGGGCGAACGGCTCGATGTCGGCGCATCGCTCGTCGGCGGCCTTCCCGATCGCGGCGACGGTCTCGGCGGGCAGCTCGTCGGCGAACGCGACGCCCTGCACGGTCATGTGCAGTCCGTCGACCGGCACGGGGTCGAGGTACTCCAGGTCGGCCAGCGCGCGTTGGAATCCGGCCACGTAGTCGGTGAGGGCCTGGTCCTGGAAGACGAGGTACCAGGTCAGGTAGCGCCGGTCCGGCCGCCATCCGGGGCGCCACCACCAGTGATCGGCCATCCGTTCGGTGCGGCGGAAAGCTTCCCAGTCGTCGGCGTCTACCTGGTCTTCGTGGGTCGGCGGCACGACCGCTCAGGGTAGACGGTGTGACCACCCTGATTGGTCGGCTGGGGGCCTGAACGTCAGGCGGTGGGCAGTCTCCAGGCTTTGACGGCGTCGTTGACCTGGGCGATCTCCGGGACGGTGCGCCACTGGGCGGCGGTGAGCAGGAAGTCCCGGGCCCGGCGGGCGACCACTTCGGATCGCAGATCGGCGCCGACGTCGAGTGCTTCGGCAACGAGTGCTCCGGCGCGGTCGGGCTGGGGGTTGGGACCGGTTAGGTAGGTCATGCTTGCGTCGACCAGGGTGAGGGCGTGGCTGGCGGTGGAGTCGGCGGCGGCGAAGATGGGGATGGCCTGGTCTGTGAACTCGCGGGCCCGGTCGGGGGCTCCGGCGGCGAGGTAGGCGGAGGCGGCGTTGCCGGCGATGCGGGATGCGGTGAACGGGTCGAAGGACAGGAAGTAGCCGACGGGGTCGGTGTCCTCGATGCGGGCGTGGGCGGCCAGGGCGCGGCCGACGGCCTCGTCGGCTCCGGCGATGTCGCCGAGCTTGCCCAGGGTGCGGGCTTCGCCGCTGATGGCGAGTCGGATGCTGGCGGGGCCGCCGCGGGCGTAGCGCTGGCCGTCGCGGGCAAGGTCCAGGGCTTCGCGGTACCGGCCGCCGTAGTAGGCGATGAAGCTCTGGGTGCCGCGGACCCACGCGGCGAGATCGCGGTGTCCGGCGGTCTTGGCGAGGCTCATCGCCTCGTTGCAGTAGGCGCGGGCAACGAGTTCGTTGCCGAGGTCGAACGCGAGATAACCGAGCAGGCCGGAGAGCTTCCCGCCGATGGCGTACAGCTCGCGGCGCTGGTCGGGGTGCTGGTGTCCGGACATCAGGTCGGCGACCCACCGGCGCTGCTTCAGGGCGACGGGGTAGACGGTGGCGGCGTCGCTGTTCTCGTAGCGGCGGCCCACGACTTCGATGCTGGTGTCGAGCTGGTGTAGCGCGTCGTCATCGACGTTGGATGCGGCGAACTGCTGCATCCGGCGGGTGACCTCGTCGAGCTCGGCGTCGAGTGCGAACAGCGCTCCGGCTGCGATCACGGTGCGCCGGTCCGGGCTCGTCTCGCTGCCGGCGGTTTCCGTGGTTTCCGAGCTGGCGAGTCCGAGACGGTCTCGGGGGATGCCGAGTCCGTCGGCGAACTTCTCGAAGTTCTCGATGGTGGTGACCTGGCGTTTCCCGCGGACAATCACGCTGATGGACGGCTGCGGGATGCCGGTCATGGCGGCTATCTGCGACTGGGAGGCACCGGTCCACTTCCGGTAGATCGCCAGCACGGTCTGCATGTCCCGTGCGGTGAGGGCCTGGGCCATCTCGGGGCGGTCCCACAGGCCGGTCGGTGCGGTGGGTAGTGGGCGGCGACGGGTCATGGCTGCTCCCATCCACGAAACGGGATGTGTGGCGTGGTGGACCGTGTACCGTCCGCCAGTCTATCCACGCTGAGTATCCATCCACATATCTATTCCGAACTGCCTGGATGCGTGAGCGTACGTCCTGGCTGCGCCCCGTCTCCGCGGCCTGGCTGCGGGACGGGCGCTGGGCGTGGTGACCAGGCAGGAAGGGAGAGATGGCATGACGGACGTGGCTGCACGGCGAACATCGGTGGCAGCGGAACCGGTGTTGTTCGGCGTGGTCCGCTTCGAGGACGACGGTTCCGGCCGGGTGCGGGACACAATGATCACGTTTCGGTCGGCGCAGGAAGCGGAAGCGTTCGCGCTGGATCGCTGCTGGACGCGGTACCAGGTGTGCGCGTTGCGGTTCTTCGTGGAGGAGAAGCCGGCGGAGCTGGGTGACTGGATGGTGCTCGGTGGGCACCTGGATCATCTGGTCACTCGGCGTGCGCGGCGTCTCCGGTGACCGCCCACGACGCCCGGCCGCCGTTGCGTGCGGATGTGGTTCGGGATCGGTCGTTGGCGGCGGTGGTGACGCTGCCGTGGGGTGCCGGCACGTGGGCGGTGGTGATCCAGCCGGGATCGGACCTGGCGGACCTGCACCGGGCCCTGGCGGAGCTTCCGGCAGGGTTGGAGTTCCACTCCGTGCACGGGGCGGGAGACGTCATCCTCGTCTACCAACTGCCCGCCGGGGAGGTCTCCCGGCGGGATCTGCTGCGGCTGACCGGCTCGGCGCTCGACATCCCCACCGGGTTCCCGGACCGGTCGCGGTGGATCACCCGTGAGGAGCAGCAGGCGTACCGGGCGGGGCACGCGGATGCGTTCGGCGCGATCCGCGTCTTCCTGAGCCGCCCCACCGGCGGCCCCCCGGACGGGACAGGTTCAGGCCCGGTCAATCCTCGGGGGTAGACCGGGCCTGAACCGATGAAGGGCCGGATCCGATGGTGACCATGTCATCGGATCCGGCCCTTTCGCATGCCCGGGTGCTACCGGACGCTGTCGCACCGCTCAGCAGGCGGAATGAGCTGGGCGCCGATGGTGGCAAGGCTGCGTTCGATGCGGAGCAGGACCTCCAGGATCTGCTGATCCACCGGCAGGACCGGCAGGGGCACCTCGTCGGGCTCCCTCCCGAGGAGGACGGTCAACAGGTGGTCGTCCGGCCATCCGAGCGCGCGGGAGATGGCGGCGAGCGTGGCGTCCTGGGCGCGGCGGCTGCTGGTGCCCCGTGCCAGTTCCCGTAGGGTCGCGACCGACACCCCGGACGCGGCGGCCAACGCCTGCTGACTCATCCGCCGTTCCCGCATCCGCGCGGTGATCGCGGCACCGACAGCCCGCCCGTCGTCCCCTGCCGTCGTCTCGCGCGCCATCGTGGATCAACACCCCCGGATCGTTTGCTGTTTACCAAACAGTAGTTCGCGTGATGAGCTTCCCGGAAGGCTGCCATGACGGTGGGGCCGTTTTTATAACGAGGCGTTATCCATAGGCGTATAGAAGCTTGGCGAGCGCTCGGCGAGCGGTGCATGGTGGGTGTTGCCCGACGTACCCCGGACCACCCGGGGGCGGGGCTGACCTTCGGAGGTTGACGAATCCATGGCGGTTCCCCGGCGTATTCCCGTGCGCTTCGAGGACGTGTTCCCGGCGGGTGCTTTCGTGCTCGGTGTGGAACCGGCGAACGACTACGAGAAGGTGAAGGCGAACGCTCCCGACCCGCAGGAACGCGACCCGAACACCGGCGAGCGGATCTGGGCGGTGCGGGTGCTGGACCCGGACCCGGCGGCCCGGCAGGCGGAGCTGAAGGTGAAGGTGCCCGGGGAGGTGCAGCCGGTCCTGCCGGAGGTGATGCCGGGCACGCCGTTCCGGCCGGTGCTGTTCGACGGGCTGACGATCACGCCGTGGGTGGACACCAACGGCAAGTACCCGAAGCAGGGCTACGCCATGCGGGCCCTGCGGCTGCGGCAGGTCGGCGCGGTGCGGCGGACGGGGGCGGCGGCATGACCGGCCACGACGCTGACCCATCCGGGTCGTTCACCTCTCTGGCGCTGTACGTCGGGACGAGCTGGTACGCGGTGTGTCACAGCTACCCCCACCGGCCCCCGATCCTGTCCCTCACCGTGGGCCCGACCGCGCTCTCCCTGTCATCCGTCGCTGAGGCGGACCCGGCGGCGCACCTCGCGTTCGCGCGGGCGTTGCGCGACGCGGTGAACACCTACCTCGCCGACTGCGAGCGGATCGCCCTCGCCGCACAGAACGACGCCCCGCCGACGGAAAACGCGGCGTAGCGCCTCCCTCATTTTCCGGAACGTTTCCCTCTCCCCCTTCCCTCTTCCCGTGGTTTCGTGCGCTCGAAAACAGGGTGGTATTGCCATGTCCAGAATCTACGGTGACCAGCGGATGCCGCGGATTCCGTCCCGGCCGGACAAGATGCGGGTGCCGCTGTGGATGCTGCTCCTCGCGGTGGCCGGCAAGGGGCTGGTGCTCGGGGTGCGCTGGTGCTGGCGGCACCGGATCGCCGTTCCCGTCGCGGTCGGCCTGCTGGTGTTCGTCCACCGGTTCGGCCTGCTGGGCCTGGTGGGCCTGCTCGTCGGTCTGCTGCTGGTGGCGGTGGTCTGGCGGCGGGTGCATCCGGTGTCGTTCGGGTGGCTGGCACGGTGGGTGTGGGGACGGGTCCGGCTGGCGTTCGTCTACCGGCGGCGGTGGCGGCCGGCGATGGTGCACACCGACCTGGCGATCCGGGTCCCGACCTCGAACGCCGATCAGGTCACCTTCGACGACTACTACCCCCGGATCCGTTCTATCCGCTCGACGCGAGCGGTGGACGTGCTGCGGGTGGAACTACTTCCCGGGCAGACCCCGGAACAGTGGGCGGAGCAGGCCGAAGCCCTGCGGCACGTGTTCCGGGCCCGGCGCTGTCAGGTCCAGGCAGAACCGCACCGGTTCGTCCGGCTGCACTTCCACCACCGTGACACCCTCGTCCGCCCTGTCACTCCCGGTGACCTCGACGGGCCCCGACCCGGCGACGTGGCCCCGGATCTCGTGGACGATCCCGGTGCCGCGTCGGGCCTGCTGGTGGCGGAGCTGGGCGCGGTCCCGGTCGGCCGCTGTGAGGACGGCTCTCCGTGGACCCTGCCGGTCCGCGGGACGCATGTCCTCGTCGCGGGGGCCACCGGTGCCGGTAAGGGCTCGGTGCTGTGGTCGATCATCCGCGGTCTCGGCCCGGCGGTGCGGGCGGGCCTGGTGAAGCTGTGGGTGTGCGACCCCAAGGGCGGGATGGAACTCGCTTTCGGTGAGCCCTTGTTCGCCCGGTTCGCCACCACGACAGGGGAGATTGCGGATCTCCTCGACCACGCGGTGACGGTCATGCAACGACGCACGGCACGGCTCCGCGGCCGGACCCGGCTGCACACCCCCACCGTCGGCGATCCGCTGATCGTGGTGGTGGTCGACGAAATCGCGTCGTTGACGGCGTACGTCACCGACCGGGACGTGAAGAAGCGGATCGGGGCGGCGCTGCCGCTGCTGCTCTCGCAGGGCCGCGCCCCCGGCGTCGTGGTCCTGGCGGCGGTGCAGGACCCGCGTAAGGAGGTGCTGCCCTTCCGGGACCTGTTCCCGGTCCGGGTCGCACTGCGCATGACCGAAGCCGAACAGCCGGATCTCGTGCTCGGCTCCGGTGCCCGGGACCGTGGGGCACGGGCGGACGAGATCCCGCTGTCGCTGCCCGGCGTCGGCTACGTCCTGGCTGAGGGACAGCCGGAACCGGTCCGGGTCCGCGCGGCCCACATCGACGACACCGAGATCAGCCGCACCGTCTGGGCCTACCGGCCGTCGACGGCAACCGGCGGCGGCTGGACACCCGACCTCGACCCCTACACCGACAGCGGCTCCGCCGACGGTGCCGACCCGGCCGGATGGGATGAGGTCGCATGACCACCCCGGCCGGCGATCCGGATCTGTCCGCTCCGCTGCCTGTGGTGCCGGTGTGCACCACCTGCTCCCACCTGTACGTCGCTCACCGGCGGGGCCGTTGCCATGGCGACACCGGCACCCGGGCCGGCTGTGCCTGCACCCACTTCACCGAACCCGCCCCGCCCATCGCTACCGACCGTTCGGATCTCGACGTCGACGTCTCGGAGGAACTGCCCGCGTGACCCTCCCTCCCC
>NZ_CDWWXA010000181.1:0-7712 GCF_977971845.1 Frankia sp. CeCAU1
CCTAGACCGTTGGTCCGGCTGCCCGAGAAGGTCTGCTGCCATGGGGTGAGCGTGCGGCCCGCCGGGTTCATCGCGGTTTCACGGCAGTTTCGGGTGCCGGGTCCGTCCCGGCAATCGCCGGGGCGCCGCGTCTGGCAGCCTGGCGGTGTGTGGTCACCGTGGGGCGGGCTGCGCTCCATGGGCCGGTCCGTGGAGCGGTCCGTGGGCCGGCTCGTCGACTCCACCCCGCCGTCCCGGGCGCGCGACGTCGACTTCCTGCGCCTGGCGAGCGTCTGTGTCGTGGTGCTGTGGCACTGGGCCCTGTCCATCGACCACTTTCGCGGGGGCGTTCTCGTGATGCCCAATCCGATCGCGCGGATACCGTTCGCCTGGCTCGCGACCTGGCTGCTCCAGGTGATGCCGGTGTTCTTCGTCATCGGCGGCTTCGCCCACCTGGCGGCCTGGGACGCGGCCGGTCGCGCCACGGGGTCCCCGCGCGATGATCCCGCGCGTCCCTGGGGCCCGCGGGCGCGGCGCTTCCTGCGGGGGCGGCTGCGCCGCCTGCTGCCCCCGATGGCGGTGTTCGCCGTCGTCTGGGCGGCGGTCGACGCCGTCCTGCTGCTCGCGGTCCCCGACTACCCGGGTCTGCTGCGCTATGGACGGGCCGTGCTGGTGCCGCTGTGGTTTCTCGCGGCGTACCTGGGGGTCATCCTGGTCGTGCCGGTGACCGCGGCGGTCCATCGGCGGTTCGGCCGCCGGTTCATCCTGCTGTTGGGCGCGGTCGTGGCGCTCGTCGACCTGGCGCGGTTCGGCACCGGCAGCACGGTGTTCGGCTATGTCAACACCGGTCTCGTCTGGGTTTTCGCCCACCAGCTCGGGTATTTCTGGCGGGACGGCGTCCTGCGCGGGCCGCGGCGGGCGCTGCTGACGGCGCTCTGCGGGCTGGCGGGGCTGGCCATGGTGACGACGCTCGACGAGTATCCGCGATCGATGGTCGCCACCGAGGGAGCCAGGCGCGGCAACATGTTCCCGACGACCGCTGCGATCGCCGTGCTCGCCGTCTTCCAGCTCGGTCTGATCCTGCTCGCCGCACCCGCCCTGAACCGGATGCTGGCCCGGCGCCGGCCGTGGACGGCGGTCGTCACGGGCAACTCCGTGATCATGACCGTGTTCCTGTGGCACATGACGGCCCTGCTACTCGCGATGGTCACGATGCGGGCGGTCGGGCTGCCGATGCCCGACGAACCGACCGCGACCTGGTGGGCCGGGCGACCGCTGTGGGTGATCCTGCCCGCGCTCTTCCTGGCGCCGTTGATCGTCCTGTTCGCGCCGGTGGAGCGCCGGGCCGCGGCCCCGCGTGGACCGGCGCGCACCGGGCCGGACGACTGAAAACCTGGGTTAGCCAGTATTAACCAGGTGGGCACCGGCTGTCCCGGAAGGCGGTAATGTGCCGACCGTGTCCTTCAGCCTCGAAGAACCGCCGCCAGCAGGATCGCGCCGGGAGCGTATCCTCGCCGCCGCGGCCCGGTTGATGGCCGAGCGCGGGTACCACGGGGTGAGCATCAACGACATTGGCCGGGCCGCGGGCGTCTCCGGGCCGGCGTTGTACAAGCATTTCCCGAGTAAGCAGGCGATCCTCGGCGAACTGCTGATCGGCATCAGTGAACGCCTGCTCGCCGAGGGCACCCGTCGCGCGGCCGCGGCGCCCAGTCCGGACGGCACGCCCAGTCCGAACGGTAGGCCCAGTCCGGACGGTAGGCCCAGTCCGGACGGCACGCTGGACGCGCTCGTGCGCTGGCACGTCTCCTTCGCTCTCGACTCACCCGAACTGATCCGCATTCAGGATCGCGACCTGACCAGTATGAACCCGGCCGACGCGCGCACCGTGCGCCGGCTGCAACGCGGCTACGTCGAGCTCTGGGTCGCCCAGCTGCGCGCCCGCAGCCCCGAACTCGCCGAGGGCACCGCCCGCGCCGCCGTCCACGCCACCTTCGGCCTGTTGAACTCCACCCCCTACAGCGCGGTGACGATGAGTCGGCCACAGCTGGCGGACCTGCTGCACCGGCTCGGCCTGGCCGCCCTGCTCGCCGCGGGAGCGCGGCGCCCGGCACCCGGGCCGACCGCCACCCGCTGATGATCTTTCGCGGGATGCCGGCGGTGTTCTCGCGAGCCTCGTGACCTACAGACCCAGTTCGCGCGCGATCAGCATCTTCTGGACCTCGCTGGTGCCCTCGCCGATCTCCAGGATCTTGGCGTCCCGCCAGTGCCGGGCGACCGGGTATTCGTTCATGAACCCGTAGCCGCCATGGATCTGCGTGGCCTCGCGGGCATTCGTCACCGCCGCCTCCGAGGAGAACAGCTTCGCCATCGCCGCCTCCTTCCTGACGGGCAGGCCGGCAAGCATCCGGGAGGCCGCGTCGTAGTAGGCGGCACGGGCCACGTACGTCCGCGCCTCCATCTCGGCAATCTTGAAGGCGATTGCCTGGTTGCGGCCGATCGGCGCGCCGAATGCCTCCCGCTGCTTCGCGTATTTCACGCTCTCGTCCACGCAGGCCTGCGCCAGCCCGACGGCCAGCGCGGAAATCGCGATCCGGCCCTCGTCCAGGATCTGCAGGAAGTTCGCAAAGCCGCGGCCGCGCGCACCGAGCAGATTCTCCGCGGGCACCCGCACGTCGTCGAAGGTCAGCGGATGGGTGTCGGAGGCATGCCAGCCGACCTTCGAATAGGCCGGACCGGCGGTGAAGCCGGGAGTGGGCACCGGCACCAGGACGGACGAGATCTCCTTGTGTCCGGCCGGGGTCCGCCCCGTGACAGCGGTGACGGTGACGAGCCGGGTGATGTCGGTACCCGAGTTGGTGATGAAGGCCTTCGAGCCGTTGATAATCCAGTCGCCGCCGTCGAGCCGGGCGGTGGTGCGGGTGCCGCCAGCGTCGCTGCCCGCGTCTGGTTCGGTCAGCCCGAACGCGGCCAACGCCCGCCCGCTGGCGAGCGACGGCAGCCACTCCTCCCGCTGCGCCGGCGTACCGAACCGGTAGATCGGCATCGCGCCGAGGCCAACCCCGGCCTCCAGCGTGATCGCCACCGCTGAGTCGACCCGGGCCAGCTCCTCGATGGCCAGGCAGAGGGCGAAGAAGTCGGCGCCCTGCCCACCGTACTCCGCCGGGAACGGCAGACCGAACAGGCCCATGTCGGCCATCTGTGCGACGACCTCGTACGGGAACGTCTTCTCCTCGTCGTGCCGCGCCGCCGCGGGGGCGACCACCTCGCGGGCGAACGCCTCCACGGCCTTGCGCAGGGCTTCCTGCTCCTCGCTGAGCCGGGTGTCAGGCATCGCTGTCCTCCCCGTCGTGGAAGCGGCACCCGCTACCAGGGCGTTCAGGGCCACCAGGGCATTCAGGCCAGGATCCGGCGCCGGCGGGCCTCCGAGACCGATTCCCCGCGCCGAGCGACCCCGAGCTTGGTGTAGATGCTCTTGAGGTACCACTTGACGGTGTTGATGGTCAGACCGAGGTTACGCGCGATTTCCTTGTTCGACAGTCCGCGGTCCAGCAGACGGAGGATGTCGATCTCGCGGGCGTTGAGCGGCTCTTCGGGAGCGGGGTTCCGCTCGGCCGGGCGATCGATGATGGGGATCGCCGCCCGTTCCGCGTCCGCGTGGGCCGTGGCGAGCAGCTTGGACAGGTAGTCGGAGGGCACGGTGGGCAACTCCACCGGCCACCGGCGGCACCGGCTCGCGTCCCGCAGCTCGCCAATGATCTTCAGGAGTTCCGGGCCGGCGTCGGTAACGGTGCGCACCAGACCGCAGCGGGCCCCGGCGACGACGGCGGGCACGAGGGTGCGCAGCGCGGCGTCGGTGTCGCCGGTCAGCGAGTGCACCACCGCGAGGTCGATACGCGTGGCCGTTTCGGCGTACCGCCAGGCCACAGAGCTGCTCTCCTGGTGCATCTGGGACAGCAGCCGCAGGGCACCGTCGTAGTCGGCCTGGGCGGCCATGACCCGCGCGCGCATCGCGAGCTGGTAGTGGCGGGTGGCCATGGCGATGCCGTCGCCGCCGCGGGCGACGGCATCGCCATGGCGGGCGAGCACGTTCTGGGCGCGCCCGAGGTCCCCACGGGCCAGGTGCAGCCGCAGGCGTTCGTGATCGACGGCGGCCGACAACCGAGGCAGAACGAGCTGGCTCGCCGCCTCGCTGCCCTCGTCGAGCAGGTGCCAGACGTCCTCGATCTCACCGCGCAGGGTCTTGATGCGGGCCAGCGTGGAGTAGGTGGCGATCATGAGATCGGCGACGCCGCTTTCGGCACCGAGCTCGTGGCACTCCTCCAGCAGCCGCTCGGCGGCGTCGATGTCGCCCCGCTCGTAGTACAGCCGGCCCAGCAGCGCGCCGGCCAGCCGGGCGGCGTGCGAGCGCGGCCCGGCGGCTTCACGGGCGAGGGCCACGGCTTCCCGGTACAGGCGTTCGGCGGTCACCAGGTCAAGCTGGGCGAACGCCGCGAGTCCGGCGAAGCAGCGCCCGTACACGCCGGCGAAAGGCCCGCGGGTGGTGTCGTGGAAGGCGTTGGCCCACCGCTGCCGCGCCTGCGCGGTGTCGTAGGCGAAGGTGTGGATGTCGACGAAGGTCCGGATGTTGGACGACACCGCGACCAGCCACGGCCGGTAGCCGGAATTCTTCACAATGTAGGGAGCGACCAGGTCAGCGGCGCGGTCGATCCGGTCACCATAGACGTCGATGCAGGCCTGGACGACATCGGCCTCGCCGAGGATGTCCTTACCGGTGTCGCTGGTGTCGTCGGGTGCCAGGGCCGCACGCACGTGGTCGAGCGCGACCTGCGCGGGCTGCGCCCGTTGCAGCAGACAGTTGGCCCAGGCGATCGCGATCTGCAGCCGCGGCCGGCCGGGCAGCAGCGCCGACGGCAGCTTGTTGACCAGGCTGAGCAGGACAGCCATCCGGCTGTGCTCCACCAGGTGCATGGCCTGCCGCTCCACCAGGTCCACCGCCCCGGCCTCGTTACCGGCGGCCAGGGCATGGGTGACCGCCTCACCGAGCAGACCATGATCAGCGAACCAGACCGACGCGGTCCGGTGCAGGGTCACCACCCGATCCGCATGATCACGCTCCAGGCGGCGGCGCAGGTAACCCACGAACAGATGGTGGTAGCGAAACCACTCCCGATTGTCGTCGAGCGGCCGCAGGAACAAGTCCCGCCGTTCCAGCTCCTCCAACAGCGCCTGCCCCCGCCGTTGCCCACTCACCGCCGCCGCCAGATCACCGCAGAGCCGATCACAGACGGAAGTCGTGAGCAGGAAGTCGAGCAGATCCGCGGGCAGCGCATCGAACACGTTCTCGGCGAGATAGTCACCCAGGGAGTGATGCCGCCCGGAGAAACCGCGGATCAACGCCGACGGGTCGGCGCTGTCACGCAGCGACAGGGTCGCCAGCTGCAACGCGGCGACCCAGCCATCGGTACTCGACCACAGCCGATGCACGTCCGTGCTGTCGAGATCCAACTCGTTGAGCTCAAGCAGGAAGGCCGCGGACTCCCGATGGTCGAACCGCAGCTGCGTGGCGTCGATCTCCGTCACCTGGTTACGCACCTTCAACCGGCCCACGGCCGGCGACCGGGTCCGGCTGGTGACGATCAGATGCAGGTTGGCCGGACCCGCTTCCAGCAGGAACTCCAACGCGGCAACAGCCTGCGGGGCGTCGATGAGATGCCAGTCGTCGAGCACGATCGCCAACGGCCGCCGATGCTCGGCAAGCTGGTTGACCAGCTCGGTGAGCACATACCGCTGCGCGTCGTCGGAATGCCCCTCCAGCACCTCGACCAGGTCACCGCCCAGGGTCGGTTCGACCCGGCGCACCGCTTCGATGAGATGGCTGAGGAACCACACCGCGTCGTTGTCGTCCCGGTCAAGGCTCAGCCACGCCACCGGCACCCCCTCGGCGCGCAGCACCCGCTGCCACTGCACCGCCAGCGTGGTCTTCCCGAACCCGGCCGGCGCGTGGATCAAAGCCAGCCGCCGGGCCCGGCCATCTCGCAACACGTCGAGAAGCCGGTCCCGGCCGACCAGCTGGGTGTCATAGGTGGGTGCCTGAAACTTCGTGGACACGGCCAGCGTGGGACGTGCCTTGGTGTCCATCCAGCTCGCCTCGCTTCCGAGGGCTCCCCGCCCGGCTCCCCTGCCACGCGTTCGTGACGATACTCACATGCCCTCGGGCTGATTTTCGCACTGGCCGCCCAGGCCGCAACACTTTGGGCGTCACCAACCGGGCCAGCCGGCCCGCAGCGCCTTCTTGTCCAGCTTGCCATACACGGTGGTCGGCAGGGCCTCGACGACCCGCACGGCCTTGGGCTGCTTGTACCGGGCAAGCTCGACCCGACAGTGCGCCAGCAGCTTGGCCTCGTCGAACGCACCGGTATCGTCGGGCACGACGAACGCCACGACCGCCTCACCCCAGTCCGGATGCGGCACCCCGACGACCGCGACCTGCCCAACCCCAGGACAGGCCGCCGCCGCGTTCTCCACCTCCGTGCTGTACACGTTCATCCCACCGGTGATGATCATATCGTTCTTGCGGTCCAGCAGATAGACGTACCCCTCGGCATCCATCCGCCCGATATCCCCAGTATGCAACCACCCGTCCCGCAGCGCCTTGGCGGTCTGCTCGGGCCGGCCCCGATACCCCACCATCGTGTACGGCGTGGCGGCGACGATCTCCCCGACCTGACCGCGGGGCAGCTCCCGGCCAGCCTCGTCGACCACCCTGACCGTGGCCATGACGACCGGCTGACCACAGCTGGCCAGCCGATGCTCCCCGTCAGGATCAAGACGATGATCCTCACGGCGAAGACGGGTGATGAAGTTCGGCGCCTCCGACTGCCCGTACAGCTGCATGAACACCGGGCCGAGCACCTCCAGGCCCTGCTCCAGCCGCTCCCGGGTGATCGGCGCGGCACCGTACAGGATGGTCCGCAGCGAGCTGAGGTCCAACGCGCGGCCCGCCGCCCGGTCAAGCACCCGGTAGATCATGGTAGGCACCATGAACGTGAAGGTCACCCGGTCGGCGGTGATCCGCTCAAGCACCAGCTCCGGGTCGAACCTGGTCTCCAGGAAGTGCCGGGCCCCCTTGAGCATCCCGGCCTGCAGCAGGAAACCCGCGCTGTGCGGCAGCGGCGACATCAACAGCAGCACCTCGTCGTCGAGCAGCCCCATCTCCATCACGTGCGAGAACAGATTGAGCGCGAGATTCCGCTGGGTGTGCATCACCCCTTTGGGCAGACCGGTCGTACCCCCGGTATAGACGATCAACCCCGGGTCGGTGGGTGTCGGGTCGACCTCCGGCACGGTGGTCGGCTGCCCGGCCAGCGCGTCGCGCCACGCCACCACCCCGCCCGGGCAGTCGTCCGGGTCGACGACGGCGATGACCGTCTCCAACAGGGGCGGCGCGGAGTGCAGCGCCGCCGGGAGCATCCCCGCATCGGCGAGGACGACCCGGGCCTCACTGTCCCGCAGAATGTAGTCGATCTCGCTGGCCGACAGCATGTCGTTGAGCGCCACCTTGACCGCGCCACACCGCAGGATCGCCTGATCCGCGACGATGTACTCGGGCCGGTTGGACATCATCAACGCCACCGACACCCCCGGCCCCACCCCCGCCGCACGCAGCCGGTGCGCGAGCTGGTTCGCCGCGGCCACGATCTCGCCGTACCCGTAGGTCCGCCCCTGATAGTGCA
>NZ_CDWWXA010000182.1:0-7437 GCF_977971845.1 Frankia sp. CeCAU1
GCCCCGGCCCCGGCCCCGGTCTCGGTCTCGGCCCCGGCTCCCCCGAGGGCGGCGCGCCGCTCGCCGGCGCGCCGCCCCTCGACGCGGATCACGAGGATCTGCATCTCCAGCTGCTGTACCGGGGGGAGCGTCGCTACGCGACCGGTCGCAATGTCGCGGTGCATCCGCACGTCCGGCCCGGTGAGCGGTGCGCCCACCGGCTGGAGACCACCTGGCTGCCCACCTACGACGTGCCGGCGACGGTCGCGCCCGCCGGGCCCGGCACGCCGCTGGCCGGGGTCGAACTGGCCATGGACACTCTCGCCGTGGCCGGGCCCGCCGCCCTGCGGCGCGGGTTGACGCCCCTCGCCGACGGTTACGCATCCTGGCTCGACGAGCGCGAGGCCGAGGTCGCGGGCCTGCCGGCGCGGCTGCGCCCGGCCGCTCGCACGGCAATCGGCGACGCCCGCCGAGCGGCGGACCGCATCCGGGCCGGTATCGCCCTGCTCACCGACCAGGACCAGCCGCGCCACCGCGAGGCGCTGGCCGCGTTCCAGTTCGCCAACGAGGCGATGGCCGCCCAGCGCCGGCACACGGCGATCGTCCGGCTGCGCGACGAGCAGGGGCTGGACTACGCGGCGGCCGCCGCTGCTGTGCGGGCCCGGGGCGCGGGGGAGGCCTCCTGGCGGCCGTTCCAGCTCGGCTTCGTGCTGCTCAACCTGCCCTCCCTGACCGACCCGGCGCACCCGGAGCGGGCCGCGGACGCCACCGCCGTCGTCGACCTGCTGTTCTTCCCCACCGGCGGCGGCAAGACCGAGGCCTACCTCGGCCTGACCGCCTACACCTTCGCGATCCGCCGCCTACAGGGGACCGTCGGCACCGGCGCCACGGCCCGCTCCGGCGAGGCCGGGGTCGCCGTCCTCATGCGGTACACGCTGCGGCTGCTCACCGCCCAGCAGTTCCAGCGGGCCGCCACCCTGGTCTGCGCCGCCGAGGTGCAGCGCCGTGCGGACCCGGCGACCTGGGGTGCCACGCCGTTCCGCATCGGTCTGTGGGTCGGCGGCGGGGTGTCCCCGAACCGGTTCGAGGACGCCCGCGACCAGGTCGGCGAGGCGCGCGAGGCCGGCGACGGCAAGCGGGCCAACGTCCTGCAGACCCTGAGCTGCCCGTGGTGCGGCAGCGCGCTCGGGGCCCATACCGACGCCCACGTCGACGAGGACCTCCGCCGGGTGCTGCTGTACTGCCCGAACGGCGAGGGGGCCGACGCCTGCCCGTTCTCCCGGCGGGCGGCGCCCGACGAGGGCCTGCCGGTGCTCACCGTCGACGAGGAGATCTACCGCTACGCCCCGAGTCTGGTCATCGCCACCGTCGACAAACTCGCCCAGCTGCCCTGGCGAGGCGAGGCGGGGATCCTGTTCGGCCGGGTGAGCCGACGCTGTCCCCGGCACGGGTACCGCCACGACGACCTCGACGCCCGCACCGGCTGCGGCGAGCGTCACCACAGCCGCGGCAGGCGGCCCGCCGTGACCAGCGAGCCGGTCGTCCGGCTGCGCCCGCCCGATCTGATCATTCAGGACGAGCTGCACCTGATCTCCGGTGCGCTCGGCACCACCGTCGGCCTGTTCGAGAGCGCGGTCGACGAGCTGTGCACCTGGCTGGTCCCGGCCGGCGCGCTCACCGGCCCGAAGATCGTGGCCTCGACGGCGACCACCAGGCGGGCTCGCGACCAGGTGCTCGGCGTCTTCGGCCGCGGCCTCGCCGTCTTCCCGCCCCAGGTGATCGACGTGACCGATACGTTCTTCTCCCGGCGGGTCCCGGTCACCCCCGCCACCCCGGGCCGGCGCTACCTCGGCGTCTGCGCGCACGGGACGAGGATGAAGTCCGCCGAGATCCGCCTCGCCGAGATCCTGCTCCTCGCCGGCCAGACCCTGTTCGACCGGCACGGCACCCCCGCCGAGCCCTATCTGACCCTCGTCGGCTACTTCAACGCCACTCGCGAGCTCGCCGGCATGCGCCGCTACCTCGACGACGACGTCACCACCCGGGTGCGTACCCACGGCCGGCGCAAGGGGCTCGCCAACCGCATCGTCACCGGCACCGGCATGCTCGCGATCTCGGAGCTGACCTCCCGGGTCTCGTCGGCGGACATCAGCGAGGTGCTGGGCCGCCTGGAGATCCCCTTCGACCCCGAGCTCGACACCTCCGCGCGGCGGGAGGCCGTCGCCGAGAACGTCCGCGCATCGTTCCGGAGCAGGGAGCGGGACCGGCGGGCACCGCACCCCCTCGCCGAGCGCACCCGCGCCCGGAGCAACCAGGACCGGATCCCGGTCGACGTGGTGCTCGCGACTTCGATGCTCCAGGTCGGGGTGGACGTCTCCCGGTTCGGGCTGATGGCCGTGATCGGCCAGCCGAAGAACACCGCCGAGTACATCCAGGCGTCCTCCCGGGTCGGCCGGGACGCCGGCCGCCCGGGTCTTGTCGTCACCCTGTACAACTGGGCCCGGCCGCGGGATCTCGCTCACTACGAGGACTTCGAGCACTACCATGCGACCTTCTACCGGCAGGTGGAGGCGCTGTCCGTGACCCCGTTCACCCGCCGCTCCCTCGACCGGACCGCCACCGGCACGTTCGTCGCCGCCGTCCGGCACGCCGACGAGGCGAACACTCGCAACGTCGACGCCCACGACGTGGACCTCGCCGGTCCGACGGTCAGTGGAGTGATCGACCGGCTGCTGGCCCGCGCCGAGGCCGTCGCCGGGCCGCGCGGCCGGGAGTACCTCGAAGAACGGATCCGGCAGCTGATCGAGAGGTGGGAGCTGACGAGGACGGGCCCGTCCCGCACCGGTTATCGCACGGCCGGGGGACAGCAGCGGGTCACCGGCCTGCTGGAGCCCGCCGGGCACGTCCGCTGGGACGTTCTCACCGTCGCCCAGTCGATGCGGGAGACCGAGCGCGAGATCAACCTGCTGGTGCCCGGCCCCGCCGAGATCTTCACCCCCGCCTACGGCGAGCCGGGCTGGGCGTTCGGCGCGCCGCCGGACGCCGACGGTACCGGTGAGATCGGCAGCAGCGGTGAGATCGGGAGCGGCGGTGAGATCGGGAGCAGCGAGGTGGACGACAGGGACGAGGTGGACTACGAGGCCGCCCCGGTCGGGGACGAGCTGGGGGAGACGGCCTTCGCGGCGGCACGGGCGGGCCGTCCGGCGCGGTCGGCCCGCGCGGCGCTCCCGGGGAGGGGTATCTGATGGTCACGGCGTTCCACCGGCGGGTCGGCGCGGTCCGGCCCAGCCACCTGATGTTCACCAGCGGTGTCGGCGCGCTCGTCGACCTGCCGAACTTCTCCGCGATCGTCCGCGGCGTTGACGACTGGGACTACCGCAACGTCCCCGAGTACCAGCCGATCGTCGAGCCGCGGTTGCTCGCCGCCGTGCGGCGGCTGTACGACCGGGGCGTCACCGAGCTGCGCCCGGCCCCGTGGGCGGAGACCGATGCGGGCGACCGCAGTGGGCAGGGCGCCCGCATCGGCGTGCCCACCGTGCCGTTCCCGAACTGGCTGCGCTGCACCGCCTGCAACGAGCTGGACGTGATCGCCTCCCGCGCGTTCGGGTTCGAGAACCCGTGGCTGACCCGGCCCCAGGACGCCCGCTTCTTCCACGGCACCTGCGGGCGGAAGAAGACCGGCCGCCGGCCGCTCGCGGTGGCGGCCCGTTTCGTGCTCGCCTGCACCGCGGGTCATCTCGACGACTTCCCCTACCCGATGTTCGTGCACCGGGGCGCGCAGTGCGCCAGGGCGAGTCATCCCCGGCTGCGGATGGAGGACCGCGGCGGTAACCTCGGCGCCAACGTCGAGATCCGGTGCGTGAACTGCGACGCCCGGCGCAACATCCGGGAGGCCATGGGTCGTCGCGGTGCGGGGCACCTGCCACGCTGCCGGGGCCGCCATCCCCACCTGGGGACCTTCGCCGATGGCGGGTGCCCGCAGGAGTCCCGCCTGCTCGTCGTCGGCGCCTCCAACCAGTGGTTCGCCCAGACGCTGTCGGTGCTGTCGGTGCCGCGGACCGGCGCCAGTGAGCTGGCGGTCAAGGTCGAACAGCACTGGGAGGTCTTCGAAAAGATCAACAATATGGCGATTCTGGACTTTGCCCGCTCAGTGCCGATCCCGGTGTTCCGTCAGCTGGAGACGTGGTCGAACGCCGAGATCTGGGCCGCGGTCGAGCGGCATCGCGCCGCGATCGCAACCGGCCCGGCCCCGGGTTCCGACGCCGACGGCGAGCGGTCCTACCCGGATCTGCGCACCCCGGAATGGGAGATCTTCTCCTCCGCCGTCCTCCCGGAACCCACCGACGATTTCGCCCTGCGCCGCGAGCCAGGCGGTGTGCCGGCGCCGCTTGCCGGCTGCTACGCCGACGTCGTGCAGGCCGAACGCCTGCGGGAGGTACGGGCGCTGACCGGGTTCACCCGGCTGGACGCGCCCGACCCGGACGACCCCGACCTCGTCATCCGGGCGCCGCTGGCCCGTGGGCCGGCTTCCTGGGTACCGGCGAGCGAGGTCCGCGGCGAGGGCATGTTCCTGCGGGTGCCCGAGGAGATCCTCGGCCCGTGGGCGCGCCGCGTCGCGGACAGTGTCGCGATGCGCGAGCACCGCGACGCCTACAGCCGATTCCGGGTGAACCGCTACTCCGACCGGATCGCCGCGGACTTCGACCCCATGCAGGGCTGGCCCGGGGAGCGCTTCCTCGCCCTGCACACCCTGTCCCACCTGCTTATCCGGACTATCGCGCTGGAGTGCGGCTACAGCTCGGCCAGCCTGAGCGAACGCATCTACGCCGGGGACGACGGCGACCCGCGCGGCGGCATCCTCATCTACACGGCCGTCCCGGACGCGGAGGGCACCCTGGGCGGGTTGGTGTCGCTGGCCGAGCCCGACCAGCTGCTCCGGCTGACCCGCCGGGCCCTCGCCGACGCCCGGCACTGCTCGTCCGATCCGCTGTGCGCCGAGCGGCTGCCGTCGGCGCCCGCCGACTTCCTGCACGGAGCCGCCTGCCACGTCTGCCTGTTCGTGTCCGAGACGACCTGCGAGCGTGGCAACCGCTTCCTCGACCGCCGGTTCGTCGTGCCCCTCGGAGACGAGCCGCAGGACCGCGCCCTCGCCCTGTTCGGCGGGCTGCCGTGAACGGGCTGCCGGTGAAGACCAGCGGCCGGGACACGGCGAGCTCCGCGGCAGACACGGCCACGGTCACCGCCACCGACATCGCCCGGCTGGCCGGAGTCGGGCGGGCCGCGGTCAGTAACTGGCGGCGCCGGTTCGCCGACTTTCCCGCACCCGTCGGGGGGACGTCGACCAGCCCGCTGTTCGCGCTGGCCTCCGTGGCGGACTGGCTCGCCCGGCATGACCGACCGTTCCAGGTCGAGGCGGCCGACCAGGTGTGGCAGCGGATCCGGGGGGCCGTCGATGATCCACGCCTCGGTGAGGTGACCGGCCATCTCGGGGGTTTTCTCATTTATCGTCAGCGGGATCCCGCGGGCGCCACGGCACTGCTCGGGGAGAGCGACGCGGTGGCGGCCGTATCCCTGGAACCGGCGATCGCCCGCGCCGTGCCGGAGCTTCCCGGTGGTTTCCCCGATACCTGGGAGACCGGGTGGGTGGCGATCGCCCGGGTCGCCGCCGAGGCGGCGGACCGGCACGGCCACGCGGAGCTCTTCGACGCGCTGCGCGCCCGCTACCGCGAGGTCTGCTCCCGGCAGGTGGCGGAGCCTCCGCGGGCGGTCGGGGAGCTGATGGTGACCCTCGCCGGCCTGCGCGGCCGGTCGGGGGCCGCCACGGTGCTCGACCCGGCCTGCGGGATCGGCGGGCTGTTGGAGGCCGCCCGGGCCGCGGGGGCGGGCCGCCTGCTCGGCCAGGATGTCAACCCGACGATGGCGCGGGTGAGCGCCGTCGGACTGCTGCTGCGGGGTGGTGACGCGCGGATCGTCGCGGGCGATTCGCTGCTCGCCGGCACCTTCGCCGGGGAACGGGCCGACGCGGTCCTGTGCGCCCCGCCGTTCGGGCAGCGTTCCTGGGGCTACGACGAGCTGCTCGGCGCGCCGTGGTGGCGCCACGGTGTTCCACCGCGGGGGGAACCCGAGCTGGCCTGGGTGCAGTACTGCCTGGCGCACGCCCGGGACGGCGCGCAGGTGCTGGTCATCATGCCGGCGGCCGCCGCGTCGCGCCGTGCCGGGCGCCGCATCAGGGCGAACCTGCTGCGCGCCGGGGAGTTGCGCGCCGTGCTGGGGCTGCCGCCCGGCCTGTTCCCGGCGGGATCGGCCCCGGATCTGTGGGTGCTCCGCCGCGGGGCCGGCCCCGATGCCGGTGCCGGTTCCGATGCCGGTGCCGGCGGGGCCGGGGCGACGCCCGCTCAGGTGCTGCTGGGCCTGGCGCGCGATGAGATCGCCGTCGTCGAAGCGGCCTGGGCGTTGTTCGTCGCCGCTGGCGGGTTCGGCGGCGACACCGCCGCCCAGGCGGACCAGGTGGCCGACGACGCCGATCTGCCGGCGGGATTCCGGCGGATGTGCGTTGCGGACCTCCTCGACGACGAGGTCGACGTGAGCCCGCGACGCTACATCGACCATCCTCCGGAAAGAACCGCTGTCGGTGAGTTTCCCGCGGTCGGTGAATTCCCCGCTGTCCGGGAGGATTTCCTGGCGACGGTGGCCTCGTTGTCCTCGGCGGTTCCCCTCCTGACCCCACCGAGGGAATCCGGACCGGCGGACCGGCCGGCTTCGTTGAGCGTCACGTCGAGCGTCACGATCGGTGAGTTGGCAAAAGCCGGATCGTTGACGATCCTGATGGCCCCGTTGCAGACCAGGGCCGGGGTCGGTGACCTGCCGTTGCTCACCGCGGGCGATGTCCGGCATGGGCGGGGCCCGTCGAGCCGGACGGAGGAACTGGCCGGAATGCTCGTTCTCCGGCCCGGCGACGTCGTCTGTGTGACGGCGTCGGGGGAGACCACGGCCCGAGTCGTCGAGGACGCGGGCGCCGTTCTCGGGCCGCGGGTGGTGCTCCTGCGGGGCGATCCCGACCGGCTCGATCCGTACTTCCTGGCCGGGATCCTGCGGGCGGCCGGCCATCGGGCGCACGGGCGATCCGGTGGTGGCGCGGATGCCCAGGCCGCCTGCCGCTCGGGTGGATCGTCGCCGCGCGCCGACCCGCGGCGGGTCCGGATACCGGTTCTCCCGCTGGCCGAACAGCGTTCCCGGGGGCTCGACTTCCAGCGCCTCACGATGGTCGAGAAGTCGCTGCGCAACGCGGTGGAACTGGCCGGGACCATCGTCCGGCTCGGTCATCTCGGAATCGCCGACGGAAGCCTGCGGGGCGGGGAGACAGGTGCCGGGTAATGACACCCCTGCCCGGTACACAGGTCCGGCCGAAGCCTTCTCCTGGTGACGCTGAAGGCGGCGCGGTGCAG
Organism: Frankia sp. CeCAU1; assembly: GCF_977971845.1. Classification (NCBI taxonomy): domain Bacteria; kingdom Bacillati; phylum Actinomycetota; class Actinomycetes; order Frankiales; family Frankiaceae; genus Frankia; species Frankia sp. CeCAU1. Next base: position 7,425 of record NZ_CDWWXA010000182.1, read on the forward strand.
CCGGGATCAGCAA
>NZ_CDWWXA010000183.1:0-7380 GCF_977971845.1 Frankia sp. CeCAU1
GCGCTCTTGCACGGTCGGGAGGTTCTGGGGTAACCCCTCGGGTGTCCGCCCGGCGGAGGAGATCAGCGGTCCCGCGCGCCCGGCTCCTGGTGACCGGCGGCGGCTCCCCCTCCTCCAGAGGAAGGGCCGGGGTCCGGGGCGGCGCCCCGTTGCTCTTGCCTGACAGATGCTCGCGCCTTGTAGTATGAGCCGGTGTATCGGCGCCCTTGGGATCGCGTTCCGCGAAGTGCGGTCGCAAGGTGCTTTCTAGCCGTTCTGGCCACGCTTATGGCCGGATGCGCGGGCTACGATGCGCCTCCGACGATCTTTCAAGCGATCTGTCTTGTGCTGGCTGCTGCGTTTACTGGTGCGGCGGCTGTGGATCTGCCGGCCGCTGGCGCCCTTCAAAAAAAGCCTGAAATTCGCACGCTCTGTTGCGTATTTTCGTCCCCACGCTCGCGGGGGTAATGGACCCGCGACGCTCCGACGCGACGAACGGGCGGCCGGTCCGACGCGCCCGGGTGGGGTGCCGACCGGAGGGAGGCGGGGCCCCATCCCGGTGCGCGGCCGGGCCGGCCGGGGTCCTGTTCGGCGTGGCGTGTGCGGCGCCCTCGGCCTCGACGTCCGGCTTGGTCAGGATGTGGGGGTTGCCGCCCCGGAGGGGCGGCCTTGAAACCGTAGAGATAATTAGCGAGGATCATCATCAAAGGGTTTTTCGCTGCGTGCGAAGGGAGTTGGTATGGCGATCGTTGGCGGGACGGGTTCGGATGACGCGCTGTCCGTCGGTCGACGGCTGAAGGTTCTGCGCACGCGGCGGGGGATGACGCGGGAGGTTCTGGGCGGGCTGGTCGGTCGCTCGGCGTCGTGGGTGAAGGCGGTGGAGACGGGTCGGTTGGCTGCTCCGAAGTTGTCGATGTTGCTTCGGTTGGCGGAAGCACTCAGGGTGCGTGACCTTGCGGAACTGACGGGTGGTCAGTCGATCCCGGTGGTGTTGTTCTCCGGCCCAGGGCATGATCGGCTCACTGCTGTGCGGGCTGCTGTCAACAGGTTGCCGGTCTCAGCCGCCGATCAGCCTGCGCCCTCGGTTGCAGATCTACGGGGGCGGGTGACCTGGGCCTGGAGGGCGAGGCATGCGGCGCCGAATCATCGGGAGGTTCTCGGGGGGCTGTTGCCCGGGCTTCTGGATGACGCGCAACGCACTGCCCGCGCGGAGGCGGACGGTCCGCAGCGCCGTGCGGCGCTGGCCGTGTTGGCGGAGGTGTACGCGCTGACGCAGTTTTTCGTGTCCTACCAGCCCGCACAGGATCTAGTCTGGCGGGTGGCGGAACGTGGTGTCTCGACCGCGCTGGACTCGGACGACCTGCATGCGGTCGGGGTGGCAGCCTGGCTGATGACACAGGCGCATCGTGAGGCCGGGGACTGGGATGCAGCGGACGTCGTGGCCAGTCAGGCGACGGCGCTACTGCGGGACAGCCTGTCCAGCGATGACGCCACTGACGACGTGGCGGCGCTGTGGGGAGCGTTGCAGTTCGAGAGCGGCTACACGGCGGCGCGGCGTGGCGAGATCGGGAACGCTTGGAGGTACTGGGACGCGGCGGACGCCGTCGCGCGGCGACTGCCGGACGACTACTTTCATCCTGTCACGTCGTTTTCGCAGACGGTCATGCACGCGCACGCCGTGACGGTTGCGGTCGAGCTGCGACAGAGTGGTGAGGGCGTACGACAGGCGGAACGGTGGCGCGCGGCGGTGATCCCGTCCCATCCGCGGCAGGCGCGGCATTGGATCGAGCAAGCACGGGCTTACCAGATCGACAGGAAGTACGACGAAGCGCTTCGTCTCCTCGATCACGCCTACGACTCGGCGCCGGAGACGATCCGGTACAACGGCCACGCGCGGCGGATCATTCTGGAAGAGCTGGACGCGCGGGATGGACGGCGTCGGGAGCAGGCAAGCGAGCTGGCCCGGAAGGTGGGTCTGTTGGGGGTATAGACAGTACCCTCCGGATGCGCTCCGTGGCTCTACCTTCACTGCATGGCAGATACGACCGGCGCCGTTCAGGCGGCGCGACCCTGTAGGCCGGTCCGGTTGCCAGGTGCGGCAGTCACGTTGGCCGCTGGCCCTGGGGGGATCGTCACGGCTGTGACCGTCGACTCGGACGGCGAAGCGAGTCCTGACCGCTCAGTGATGGTGGAGTTCCCTCGCGTACCGCTGCCGGGTGTGGCAGGGGTGTTGGTCGGATCCCGGCCTCGGCCAGTGGCGGGCGGCGGGCTTCGGGCGGACGTGGAGTTCGTCGAAAGGCCCCGGGCAGAACTGGTGCGGGTTGCGCTGGGCATGGCCGGCCTGCCGCGTGTGGGTTCTGTGGTGGTCTGCCCGCCGGGAGCGCCGCCGGGTCGTATGGCGTTGGCGTTCGTGGTGGCGGGACTGCTGCGGGAGCGGTGCACGCCGCCGGCTGCGGTGGTGACGTGCGCGGCACGCCCGACGTTGGGGGTCGGCAAGGTCGGGGTCCCGCATGAGGTGCGGGTAGAGACCGACGGTGACGTTCTCTGCGAGATCGTCTACCAGGTCATTGAGGCTGATCAGGTGTCGAGCTGGCTGGCGGGATGGCGGCGACCAACCCGACCGATCCTCTCGTCGGTTGAGACACGGTGATACCGCTTCGCGCTCCGATAGATCATCGGACCCTTCCGGCCTGCTCGATCGTGGTCACCGACGCTGGTTTACTCATCGCGAAGATCGCCAGCATCGATAAGGACCTCTACGGCCTCGTCGCTTATGCCGCCGAAGTCGGCTATGGCACCGGGTTCAGCCTCTGGGGTAGACGGTGGAGCCGCGTTCTGAGCCTGCCCGGGCAAGAGCATGACGACATCGTCGGACGGATCGCACCGGAAGTACTTCAGCCGAACTTGGGTAAAATGGTACGGGTGGAATCGGGGGCGATTATGGGTGTGCTCTCCACTCGGGATCCACAGTTGATCGACGAGCACCGGGAGACATTAGAATATCTGGCAGCTATTCTTGGCGTTTCCACTGCCGCGCTGGGAATTTACGGGTCCGCGATGTACAAGCCGGCCACGGAACGTGGCGATATCGATTTCGTGGTCTACGGAGAAGAGCAAGGGCGGCAGGCGTGGGAGAGGATTCAGTCAAGGCTCCCCCCGGTGCCCCGACGTAAAGCCGGAAGACCTTATCATCTGCATTTTCCGCATTTGGACGGCTCGGTCTACCTTGATCCGCGTCTTATCCGCTCTGATGCCGATACCGTTGCCCTCGTCCGCGCACGATCTATGATCAGTCCCGGTGCAGCCCTGGATCGTCTCGCGGTGACTGCGGCTCGCGACGCCTTCTACTATCCGGCGCGGTACCAACTCGAAGACGGCTCCGTGTTGCTGAGCTACCGGCTCGGTCACTGCGCACTCCTCAAGCCTGGTGACCGAATCTCGGCAGCTCCGCTTCCCACGGTCCACTTCGATGGTGTGCCACACCGTATAGTCCTACGTTACGAACACCTGACGATCCACGCGGGGGCGGAGCCGTGATGGGCAACGCGACTGACCATCTCGATGAGGCGGCGCGACGTCTCCGCGCTGCCCCGGCCGGGCCCATCCGCCTCGGGATCGGTGGCCGTTCTATCGGATGTGTGGCCGACGTCGACGGCGTACGCCGCTGGCTTCGGGTGGTGGCTGTACCCGAATCTGACGTACATCCGCTGGTCTGGACGGGCACCGCGACCGCTCACGCCCTTCCTCGGAGTGTGCGGCGTCCAGCCATGCAGGGGGGAACCGAATGGTATACGGGCGGGACACGAATCCGCGCTGAGGTCATCGACTATATCGAGGAAAAGGTCTGCTCTGATACCGAGGTCCTTCGTACCGAACTCGATCTGACGGCGGGCTGGTGGCGTTCTCTGCGTGCATCCCTGGACGCTCTCGCCGCACAGCCGACCGAGCGTGTTCCGCGAACTCAAGAGCAGTTGCGCCGTGTCCTCGTCCGGCTGTTCGGCCCCTCGATCGATCCCACGGTGGGAACCTGGGTCACCGCGCATGGTGACCTGCGGTGGTCCAACATCACTCGGCGGACTCCTTACCTGCTCGATTGGGAGTTCTGGGGCGCTGCGCCTGCGGGGGCGGATGCGGCCACCCTGTACTGCACAAGCCTCCTAGTCCCGACGGTCGCAGATCAGGTATACGACCAGTTCGGCGACGTACTGACGAGCCGTGACGGTCGCCTTTCTCAGCTCTGTGTCGCAGTTCAGCTTCTCCGTCACGCCGATCACGGTGATCTCGGCGATCCACTCCGCAAGCTGATTGACGGGATTTTGCCGACCCTCACCAACTGACGGATCCACGCACGAATTTTCGTGTTTTGGTCCGGCGTTGCTTTTTTCGGGCGTCGAGTGGCGGGTTTTCGTCGCCGGTGCCCATGTCGGGGAGTTCGACGACTGACAAATTCGGGAGGTGGCGATGAGGGACGAGGGCAGGGAGGACTTGGTAGATGACGATGATGACGGCTGGGGGTGGGATGACGACGACGGGTATCGGTCCGGGGCCAGGGAGCGTGATCGGCCCTGGTGGCCTGGTGACCCCGTTGGGGGCGTGGGCGTTGGTGGTGCCGGGGGTTCAGGTGGTGGCGCCGTTCGTGGATCTGCGTTGGATGGCGGACTACGCACGGATGCGGGGGATTCCGGCGACGGAGTATTGGGCTCTGCCGTTTCTGGGACGCCGGGTGGTGGCGGTCCTGTGACCGGCCTGGGTCGTCCGGGCTGGGAGGAGTCGTGAGAGGGTCGGTGGCGGTAGGGGCCGCGGGGTGGGAGTTTCACACCGGGCAACTTCCGGAGTTCCTGCTCCTGCCGTGTGACGGTCTGATCGTTGGTTCCTTCCCGGAGGCGGTGGAGGCGGACAGCGAGGCTCAGCAGATGCTGCTGTCCGATCAGATGGCGGTGGACGAGGACATCATGGTGGGGGCGAGCATCGGGATTGCACAGCTCGGCCCGGTGGGGCTGGTGGTGCTGCATCGCCGGTTCACGTCGCTGATGGCGTCGCGGGTCGCGTGGGCGGTGGGCATCCGGCTTCGGCGGGCGAGGCTTGCCGCCGGCGAGTCGCCTCGGGTCGTGATGGCGGGGTCGAAGCCGAACCCGGATGTGACTCCGGATGGGGTGACGTTCACGCTGCATCGGGTGCGGGTGTGTGACCATGAGGTGGTCTCGCTGATCGAGGTGTGGGAGGTGCACTTTCCCGCGCTGGTCCTGGCGGCGGGAGAGGACTCCGTGCTGCTGTAGGCGGTGACCGTGTCGAGCTGGCGGCCCTGAACGTGTCCGGCCCTTCCCCTCGTGGCCGACGTTCGGGGTCGCCGTTGTCGTGTTTGCTGGTTTCAGCCCGGACAGGTCGGGTATAGTAGGTATTGGCATTCGAGGGGCTACGGTCCCTGCGCCATGTAAGGCAGTACGCCATATAGACGGGCTGTCCACGTAGAGCCGCCTGGGAGCGGCAGGACCGGGCTCGGGCTGCTGCACCACAGACCGCGACTGTGGTCTGTGTCCAGTCGTGTTGACGTTTCCGTCTGGGGTGCAGATGTGCCGCATGTGGCGTGTCCTGTCGATGTTCAGGTTTTCGTGCGTTCACGGGTTGACCGGGTAGGTCCGGCTGGCGGTTGAGGTCCGCCGCTGCTGATCTTCCGGTCTTTTTCTGTTCCCGTTCTCGTTGTCCGTGTGGGCTGCGGCCGTCCTGTGGGTTTTTCCGGGTCGGGCTGGGCCTGTGCGGTGAAAGGACGCGGTGGTTTCCGTGGATGTGGGCGTGAGCCTGCCCGAAAACCGGCCGGTCGCGGGTGGGTGTTCCCGCCCGATCCGCCTGTCCGGCCATGTTGATCATGTGGATGTCGGTACTGGTGAGGTCCGGCGGGCGTTTACCAGTGCCGGTGAGCCGGGCGGGGTGCTGCATGTGCGGTGCGGGAACCGGCGGGAGTCGGCGTGTCCTGCCTGTTCGGCGGTGTACAAGCGGGACGCGCGGCGGCTGGTCCTGGCCGGGCTGGCGGGTGGCAAGGGTGTGCCGGCATCGGTGTCGGATCATCCGGCGTGGTTCGTGACGTTGACCGCGCCGAGCTTCGGGCCGGTGCACTCACGGCGCCAGCGGGGCGGGAAGACGGGTCCGGTGCGGGCGTGTCATCCCCGGCGCGGTCTGTGTCCGCATGGGAAACCGGCGGGCTGTCATGAGCGGCACCATGAGGCGGATTCCCGGCTCGGGTCGCCGTTGTGCCCGGACTGCTACGCCTACGGCCGGTCGGTGGTCTGGAACGCGCTCGTCCCCCGGTTGTGGAAGGCCACCCGCGACGGCACGGAATCGGCGGTGGCGGCGGCAGCCGGGCTGACCGTGGCAGGGCTGCGCCGCGCGGCGCGGCTGTCGTTCGTGAAAGTCGCGGAGATGCAGGCGCGGGGCGTCGTCCACCTGCACGTAGTGATCCGGGTGGACGGTCCCGACGGGCCGGGCTCGGCTCCTCCGGCCTGGGCGGCCGGTGAGCTGGTCGCAGACGCGCTGCGCGGGGTCCTGAGCGTGGTGGCAGTACCGGCTCCGGATCCGGACGCGCTCACCCTTGACACCACCGCCGTTGCGGATGACGGCTGGGCGGTGCGCTGGGGCGCACAGGTCGATATCCGCCGGATCGCGTTGGAGGGGCCGGCGGATGTGTCCCGGGTCAGTAACTACCTGGCGAAGTACATCACCAAGTCCGCGGCGGCGGGTGGTGAGTTGGATCATCCGGTGCGGTCGCTGGCCGCACTCGGCCGGCTGACGCTGCCCCCGCATCTGCGCCGGCTGGTGGAGACGTGCTGGCGCCTCGGCCACGATCCGGTGTTCGCGGTGGCGTTGGATGCGGCACTCGGCCGGGACTCCGGTGACATCCCGCGGTTGGTCCGCTGGGCCCATCAGGCGGGATTTGGTGGTCACTGGCTGTCAAAATCACGGGCCTACTCGACCACGTTCACCGCGTTGCGGACGGTGCGGCGGGTGTGGTCGCGCACGATCGGTGCGGCGATGGCGGGCCGGGTGCCGGTGGATGCGTTCGGTCGTCCGGACGGCGATCCCGACACAGTGATCCTCGGGGCGTGGACCTACGCGGGGCGTGGTCTGTATGCCGGGGATCACGGTGATGATCCACCCGACGGGATGTCGGTGCCGGCGGCTGGGTCGGGTTCTGACGTGTGGCTGGCCGGGCTATGAGCAGCGAAGCTTCTGTTCAGCTCTCGTTGTTCGATGACACCACCGACGATGCCGGCACCGGCGCCTGTGATGCTGCTCCTGTCGTGGCGGGCCAGCAGGTGAGCACCGAAGGTTCCGGTGGCTCCTCGGCTGTTTCTGCCTCGATGGCTACCGGGGGTGCGCCACGGAACGCGACCACGGTGCGGGTGGGTG
>NZ_CDWWXA010000184.1:0-3384 GCF_977971845.1 Frankia sp. CeCAU1
AAACGCCGCGCCGTGTGGCCCGGATCCCGCCCCCGGGGCTCGGTGACCGGGGCACGCCGCCTGCTGCTGCTCGGCGGAACCGAGGAGGCGCGCCGCCTGGCGACCAGGCTCGGCTCCCCGGATCCCGCCGGCACGGAACGCATCGAGATCGTCTACTCGTTGGCCGGTCGAGTCCGCGAGCCTGCGCTGCCACCGTCCTGCCAAATCCGGATCGGCGGCTTCGGCGGGGCGGCGGGCCTGGCCGACTACCTGCGGGCCGAACGGATCGATGCGGTGGTCGACGCGACCCACCCGTTCGCCGCGACGATGACCACGCACGCCGCACAGGCCGCGCGCGCCACCGGCGTTCCGCTGCTCGTCCTGCGCCGGTCGAGCTGGCGCGGGCAGCCCGGCGACGACTGGCGCCGGGTCCCGTCGCTGGCCGGCGCGGTCGCCCTGCTCGACCGGTTCGTCCTACCCGGGCCGCGCCCGCATTCCGATCCAGCCCCACGGGTGTTCCTGACCACCGGGCGAACCGACCTCGCCCTGTTCGCCGGCCTGCACCGACCCTGGTTCCTGGCCCGGTCGGTCGAGCCGCCGACCGGCCCGGTACCGCCACGACTGACCGTCATCCTCGATCGTGGGCCGTTCGACGTCGCCGGGGAGACCGCCCTGCTGCGCCGGCACCGCGTCGACGTCCTCGTGACCAAGAACAGTGGCGGAACGATGACCGCCGCGAAGCTCGCCGCCGCCCGGGACCTCGGTCTGCCGGTCGTCATGGTCGACCGCCCACCGCTGCCACCCGGGGTGGCCGCAGTCGACGATGTCGACGCCGCCGTGGCCTGGGTCGCACCACCGTGGCCCAGGTGACCGGGGCCCAGGTGACCATGGCCCCGGTGACCGAAGGCTAGGTGACCGGGTAACGACGTGGGGTGAACACGAGGTCCCGGCCGGGGCCGCGGCGCACCACCCGGGTCGTCGACGAGCCGATGAGCAGCAGGCAGCGCATGTCGACCTCGGCCGGGTCGAACGCACCGAGGCTCGTCACGGTGATGCTCTCGGTGGGACCGCCGACATCCCGGCCGATGACCACCACCGTGTCCGAGGGGCGGTGTTCGAGCAGCACCTCGTGGGCCCGCTCCAGCTGATGGCGACGGGTACGGGAAGCCGGGTTGTACAGCGCCAGGACGAAGTCGCCCGCGGCCGCCGCCCGCAGCCGCCGCTCGATGACCTCCCACGGCTTGAGTCGGTCGGACAGCGACAGCACGCAGAAGTCGTGGCCGAGTGGCGCCCCGACCCGGCTCGCCACCGCCTGCGCGGCGGTCAGCCCGGGCACGACCCGCACCTCGACGCCCGCGAACCGCTCCGCCGCCGCGGCCTCGACGACGGCCGTGGCCATCGCGAAGACCCCGGGATCACCGGAGGAGACCACGGCGACGTTCGCGCCGCCGGCCGCCAGTTCGAGGGCGAGCTCAGCGCGCTCGGCCTCGACGGTGTTCCCCGAGGCGTGCCGGCGCTGGCGTGGATCGACCGGCACCCGGTCGAGGTAGGGGCCGTAGCCGATGAGGTCGTCGGCGGCGGCCAGCGCCTCGGCGGCCTGCGGCGTCAACCAGCCCGCGGCGCCCGGTCCGAGGCCCACCACGACGACCTCCCCCGCGCCGGGCGTGCCGCCGGTACCAACGGCACCAGCCTTACCAACGGCGGGCGCCGTTGGTACCCAGTCCGCCTGCGACGCGCGCAGCGGCGCCGGATCGTCCGGCCCCCGGACCGGGCTCGGCAGTACCGCGAGCGAGAAGTACGGCACCGTGGCCGGGTCTACCGCACCGAGCGGGGCGATGCGCTGGCCGGAGGTGGTGGCCCGTTCCACGTACCAGGTGTCCGCGAGGCGTCCCGCGGCGGTGAAGGCGTCCCGGACCCCCGGGAAGGTCCGTCCCATCTTGAGCACGACGGCGGTGTCCGTGCCGGCGATACGCTCGGCGAGGACCGTCGGCGGCAGCGTGCCCGGCAGCACTGTGAGGACTTCGTTGCCCTCGACCAGCGGCCGGCCGAGCACCGCGCACCCCGCCGACAGGGATGTCACCCCCGGCACGACCTCGGTCGGGTACCGGTCGGCGAGGCGCCGGTGCAGGTGGATGAACGAGCCGTAGAAGAACGGGTCACCCTCGCTGAGGACCACGACGTCCCGGCCGGCGTCGAGGTGGACGGCCAGCCGCTTGGCGCAGTCCTCGTAGAACTCGTCGATCGCGCCGCGGTAGCCACCGGGGTGGGAGGTCGTCTCGGTGGTGACCGGGTAGACCAGCGCCTCCTCGATCTGGTCGCCGCGCAGCTGGCTCGCGGCGACCGACCGGGCGATGCTGCGGCCGTGCCGGGCGCTGTGGTAGGCGATCACGTCGGCGTCACGGATCAGGCGGGCCGCCTTGAGGGTGACGAGCTCGGGATCCCCCGGTCCAACCCCGACTCCCCACAGCCGGCCCTTCGACGGCACCATTAATCCTCCTCGCTCGCGATCGCGTTGACCGCGGCGACCGCCATCGCGCTGCCGCCCCGCCGACCGTGCACGACGAGATGCTCCAACCGGGCCGGATCATCCACGAGGGCCTGCTTGGACTCCGCGGCGCCGATGAACCCCACGGGCACGCCGAGCACCGCCGCCGGTCGCCCGGCTCCGGCCGCGACGAGTTCCAGCAGGCGGAACAGCGCTGTCGGAGCGTTCCCGACCGCCACCACGGAGCCGGCGAGTCGATCCGCCCACAGATCCACCGCCGCGGCGCTGCGGGTGGTGCCCAGCCGCTCGGCGAGCTGCGGCACCCGGGGATCACCGAGCAGGCAGAGAATCTCGTTCGCGGCGGGCAGCCGACGGCGGGTCACACCGGCCGCCACCATCTGCGCGTCACAGAGCACCGGGGCGCCGGCCAGCAACGCCGCGCGCGCCGCCGCGACCACGCCGGGGGTGAAAGCGAGATCGTCGACGAGATCCACCATTCCACAGGAGTGGATCATGCGGACCGCGACCCGGGCGACGTCACCGGGCAGCCGGTCGAGACGCGCCTCGGCCCGGATCGTCGCGAACGACCGACGGTAGATCTCCGCGCCGTCGCGAACGTAGTCGTAACGTTGCACACCGCTCATGTCTGATACGCCGTTCATGCCAGCCTCCTCGCCGACCTGACGGCCGCAGCCAGGTCCCGGTGACCGTCGAGGGGGCTCGACGACACGACCGTCGCCTCACCGCCATCCGCTCCGACAGATGCGACGGCGGCGGCTCCGAGGCCCGTCCGACGGATCCGGTAGCCGGACCCGGTCGCCACAACCTCCACCACCCGTCCTCCCGGTTGCCCGCAGCGCCGCTCGCAACCCGACCAGTGCACCGGCGCGAGGGCCGGGCCAACCGGGACGGGTGGGAGG
>NZ_CDWWXA010000184.1:3760-7748 GCF_977971845.1 Frankia sp. CeCAU1
GCCTCCCGGCCGGGTGCGTCGGCGCCGACGGGTCGTCAGCTCGGATCCGCACGGACACCGCCGCGTCACTGCGGACATCCGCCAACGCCCGGCCGCATCCCGGCCGACCGGCACAGCTCGTCACACCGACCCAGGATGATGCCGGATCGACGACCAGGCCCGCGTCCGCAGCCGCCCTCGACCACCGGGTAGCCTCGGCCGGGTCGAGATCGCGGAGCACGACGGACCGCCACGGGGTCACAACCAGGACGCCGTCTTCGGCATCGCCCGCTCCGCCAGCACCGTCACCACCACCGGCCGCCGCGGCAGCGGCGAGCAGGTCGAGCTGGTCGGCGCTCAGCCGCCCCAGGGGGACGAGCACGGTCAACGCCCGGCGGCCATCACGCTGCGGATGCGGACCGGGCCACGCGCCGGCCCGAACGGTGGCGCTCCCAGCAGCCTGAGCGATTCCAGCGGCCTGGACGATCCCAACGACCCCGGCCTCGGTCGCGGCAGCCGCGAGCAGGCCGTCCCGTCCGCCCGGTCCACCCGGCAACTCGGCGATCCGCCAGGCCGCCGCGGCGGTGCCCGCCGCGGCGCGGGCCTCGATGAAGGCCCGCGCCGCGGCGAGGAGCGCGGGTACGGCGACGTGGACGGGCAACCGCAGCGCGCGGGTCGCGCCCGCGACGGCCAGCAGCATCTCCCCGGAGGGCAGGGCGCGCAGCGCGAGGTCCGCGGGCAGCCCGGCCAGGTCCCCGCTGCCGTCGTCGACGGCGAACAGCACCCGGCCGGGCAGCGCGGCGAGAGCCGGATCCGCGCACAGCCGGCGGTCCAGCTCGGCGACGACCGGCGCGATGTCCCGGCAGCCGGCCTCGCCGCGTCCGGACAGCGGCGAGCCCACGATGTTGCGGACCCGCTCGTGCGTCGTCGAGGGCAGCAGGCCGACCGCGCTCACCCGGGCGGCGAGCTCCTCGACCGTGCTGTCGGCCAGGCCGTCGACCAGGCCGCGTAGCTGCACGTTCGCCCGGGAGGTGAGCTCAAGGTGGCCGTCGGCGAACTCCCGCGCGCAACCGGCGAGGGTCTTCGCCGCGGCGGCGGTCAGCCGGCCCCCGGGCAGCCGCAGCCGCGCGAGCGCGCCATCCGCGGCCGGATGTGTCGTCAGCACACCGGGGCAGGCGTCGCGGGCACGCTCCCGCGGACTGGTGGGCACCGGCGGAGCATACGTGCCGGACTCGGGCGATGCCGGTTGATCGTTTCTTTGTCACGACGACAGCGGAGTGCTTGACAACACCGCCCACCTCTCTGCGATCGTGACGGGGCCACGAGCGGCGAACGGCGAGGAAGTCCGGCGCGAATCCGGCGCGAATCCGGTGCGGTCCCGCCACCGTCACCGGGGAGTGCGCCCCAGGCACGGCCACCGACGCGGGGCGTGGACCCCCGGGAAAGGCATCACCATGTCGCCTGTGCAGACTCCTCCCACCGATCCGTCCGACGATCCGTCGACCGACCCTTCCGACGATCCGTCGACCGCGTTCGCCCGCGAAGCCGGGGAGACACCAGGAGCCGGGGAGACGGAGGTCGACGCGGTCGTCCTGCTGCTGTCGACGTCCGACACCGACCTACTCTCCGCGCGGGCGAGCGGAGCCCGCTACCGCCTCGCCAACCCGGCCCGGCTCTCCGTCGCCGATCTCCCGGCGCTGACCAGCGGTGCCGATGCGGTCGTGGTGCGCATCCTCGGCGGCCGGCGGACCTGGGAGGAGGGGCTCGACACGCTGCTCGCCGGCCCGCGCCCGGTGGTCGTGCTCGGTGGCGAACAGACCCCGGACGCGGAGCTCATGGCCGTCTCCACGGTGCCCGGCGGCATCTGTGCCGAGGCACACGCCTACCTCGCCCAGGGCGGTCCGGCCAACCTCGGCGAGCTGCACCGATTCCTCGCCGACACCCTGCTGCTGTCCGGTACCGGATTCGCCCCACCGGTGACCATCCCGGCCTGGGGGGTGCTCGACCGGGCCGCGGACGCATCAGCCACCCCGGACGCATCAGCCAGCCGGGACGCCCCGGACGCATCAGCCAGCCGGGACGCCCCGGACGCCCTCGTGGGGAACGCGGTGCGGCCGGTCGCGGTGCGGCCGGCCATCGGTGTCCTGTACTACCGCGCGCACCACGTCGCCGGGAACACCGCGTTCGTCGAGGCACTCTGTGCCGCGGTCGAGCGTGCCGGCGGGGATCCGCTGCCGGTGTACTGCGCGTCGCTGCGCGCCGCCGAACCCGAGTTGCTCGCCACCCTCGGGCGGGCGGACGCGCTGATCGTCACCGTGCTCGCCGCGGGTGGCAGCCAGCCGGCGCACTCCTGCGCCGGAGGCGACGACGAGGCGTGGGACGTCGGCGCGCTGGCCGCGCTGGACATCCCGATCCTGCAGGGACTGTGCCTGACCAGCGGCCGGGCGACGTGGGCGGAGTCGGACGACGGGCTGTCCCCGCTGGACGCTGCGACACAGGTGGCGATCCCCGAGTTCGACGGGCGCCTGATCACCGTGCCGTTCTCCTTCAAGGAGATCGATGCGGATGGGCTGACAAGCTACGTCGCCGACACCGAACGCGCCGACCGGGTGGCCGGCATCGCCGTCGCGCACGGCCGGCTGCGGCACGTCCCACCGGCCGAACGCCGGGTGGCGCTCATGCTCTCGGCCTACCCGACGAAGCACTCCCGGATCGGCAACGCGGTGGGCCTCGACACCCCGGCGAGCGTCGTGCGCCTGCTGCGGGCGATGCGCGCGGCTGGATACGACATCGGGCCCGATGACGGCCCTGATGCGCTGCCGGGGGTCACGGCCGAGGACGGTGACGCCCTGATCCACGCGATCATCGCCGCGGGCGGGCAGGATCCGGCCTGGCTGACCGAGGAGCAGCTCGCCGGTAACCCGGTCCGGATCAGCGCGGCGCGGTACCGGGCGTGGTTCGACGCCCTGCCCGCCGACCTGCGGGAGAGCGTCGAACGGCATTGGGGGCCCGCGCCCGGCGAGCTGTACGTCGACCGGTCCGCGAATCCGGACGGGGAGATCGTGCTCGCCGCGCTGCAGGCCGGCAACATCGTGCTGTTGGTCCAGCCGCCACGCGGCTTCGGGGAGAACCCGGTCGCCATTTATCACGATCCCGGCCTGCCGCCGAGCCACCACTACCTCGCCGCCTACCGGTGGCTCGCCAGCGGCCCCGGCAGCCCCGGCAGCCCTGGCGGTTCCGATAGTTCCGGCGGCTTCGGCGGCTTCGGTGCGCACGCCGTCGTCCATCTGGGTAAGCACGGGACGCTGGAGTGGCTGCCCGGCAAGACCGTGGGCATGTCCGCGTCCTGTCCGACCGACGCGGCGATCGGCAACCTGCCGTTGATCTACCCGTTCCTCGTCAACGACCCGGGCGAGGGCACGCAGGCGAAGCGCCGGGCGCACGCGACCCTGGTCGATCATCTGGTTCCGCCGATGGCCCGCGCGGAGAGCTACGGCGACCTGGCCCGCCTGGAACAGCTGCTCGACGAGCACGCCACCATCGCCGCCATGGATCCGGCGAAGCTGCCGGCCATCCGCGCGCAGATCTGGACGCTGATCCAGGCCGCCCGGCTCGATCACGACCTGGGACTGACCGACCGGCCGCACGACGCCGAGTTCGACGACTTCCTGCTGCACGTCGACGGGTGGCTGTGCGAGGTGAAGGACGCGCAGATCCGCGACGGCCTGCACGTGCTCGGCGAAGCACCGACCGGCGGGGCGCGGATCAACCTGGTGCTCGCGATGCTGCGGGCCCGGCAGATGTGGGGCGGGCGCGTCACCCTGCCGGGGCTGCGGGAGGCCCTCGGGCTCGTCGAGGACGACCGGGCGGCCCGCGGCGCGGTCGACGCCGCCGAGGCGACGGCGCTCGCCCTGGTAACGGCGATGGAGGAACGCGCCTGGGACCCGTCAGCCGCATCCGACGTGGTGACGACCGTCCTCGTCCCCCCTCCCTCGCCAGCGACCACCCC
>NZ_CDWWXA010000185.1:0-7368 GCF_977971845.1 Frankia sp. CeCAU1
GCTAGGTGACTCTGGCTCACGAGGGCTTGGGCACTCAGTGCTTGGTCGCCGGCAGCGGTGGCGAGGCCGAAGGCCTGCACGAAGTGCTGCCCCGCAAGGTCGCCCCGCTCATCGTCGTAGGCCAGCCAGCCGGCCATGTCCGTCAGCGACGAGGCGGCCGAAAATACCGCCGACGGCGGGTGCTGGTGGCTTACCAGCTGCGGAGCCACTTCGGTCTGGATGAACCGCACCACCACCGGATACAACCGCCCGCCGCCGAGCTGGCGATCAGCGGTGCGAAAGGCCAGGGCAGCGGCCCGGATCGTCTCCAAGGTCCCGGCCGCGACGGAGGCAGCGGTAAGGAGCATGCCTGTGTCACTGAGCCATGAGGGTGAGGCTGGAGTCGACGGGGACACCCGCGGTTGGCCGGGGAGGTCGAACCACAGCAGGGCGGGTGGTAGTCGAAGTGTCCTGGCCCAGTGCGTCAAGCGGTCCAGGTCCCGGATGGGTGGGCCGCTCTCGATTCGGCTCACCTGGGCCTGAGTCAGGTTGAGCCACCTACCAAGCCGCTCTTGGCTGATGGGCCGGCGGTGGTAGGGGCTTTGACGGTAGGCCGCCGAGACGAGGCCGATGTGTTGGGCCGCGAAGGCGTCGCGGAGTTGATCGGTCCGCCAGAAGCGGGCGGGAAGCTCCGGCGGGCCTTCGGCTTCCCGGCGAACCCGCCCCAGGCAGCTGGTGCAGCGGGGGCCGACGTTGTCGGCGGCCAGCCGGGTGCCGCACTCGCAGTAACGCGCGGCCAGCTCCGGCATGTGATCGCTCCCGTGGGATGCTGCAACCTGCGGTGTGATCTGCATTGTAGCGCCCGATCGTAGTCCCCAACGGGCCACCTTACATACTCCCGGCAGCACCGAAGCATCCTCCGTCGCGCAACACCTCGGGAGAAGCACTTATCATACTAGCTAGATAGCCAGCAATTGATAAAAATAGATCAGCCGAATTCGCTAGCGTCTAGGAACATAGACTAGCTCCCTGACTGCATATGCACTTTCTACCGGACAACAAATGTCCGCAAATCCCCAAGTTCTTCAAAATAGTCGGTATGAAAGTCCTCGACGAAAGAAAAATTGTCACGTAACATACGCACGAATGCATCATAGGGAACCGAGATCTCCCTCAACCTTGAGGAGTATTCGTACCCGTCATGCAGTACCGGAGTAATGATCACTCCACTGCCGGTGACCGTGAGCTGCTTTCGCAGCCATGACAAGAATCTCTGAGGCTCTCGTACGAACGCTACCATGGTTTTGCAGACGATGAGGTCGTAGCGTGTATTACCGATTCGATCGGCCTCTTGAGGATTCTCAATATCGAGAACGACAAACTCAGTCTCAGCGGCAGCGCCACTGGAACCGCTACGCTCAATAGCCTTTTGTATGGCCACCGATGATCGATCTATGCCGGTCACATGGTGACCCAAATTAGCTAACGCAACCGCGAGTTCAGCCGTACCACATCCAACATCAAGAATAGACGCCCGCTCGGGCATCTTGATGGTGTCAAGTAAGCGGTCAAGTAGAATACGGTTCATTACGGGGTAGTCTCGGCCGGTTCGATATATAGCATTCCAATCGATATCTTGCATGAAACAATGTCCTATTAAAAATAATTCCGTGCTTATCACCGGTCGGCCGAAATCAGCCGACCGGTGACATTCCTCGTTCAGGAACAGGTGCAGTTCCCGAACGAAGAGAAGCAGCCGTTCTTGTCACGGGCTACGCGCAGCAGCGCGAGCCATGACAACAACAGCGTCGCCTTAGCCGACGCTGCAATGACGCCGTGCGGCTCCGGCCCACAGCGCCTCGTCGAACGGCAGTCCAAGTGCCCGCATCGCCGCGATGCTGTTTTCCGCTCGGCGGCCCGTCTCCATGGAGGAATTCGAGTCGTCGTTCGGAACGTGGTGGATGAAGCGCCCCGCCACCCGCTGACAGAACTCAGTGTAATCACGAGTGTGGAGGATGAAGGCATGCCACCCGGCGTCCACGGGGGACGACGGCGCGAATTTACCTTCACCCTCGACGGCGATCAGGTAGAGGAAGCCCACCGTGGACTCCACAATCCTGACCGCCATCCGGCGATCGACTTCCTCGTCCCTGACGACTCTGCGGACGAGCCGCTCGAAGAGGTCAGGCGAAATGAGTCCACGGTAGTCGGCGGTCGAAGCGAAGACCGTTCGCTCCTTCGTGCCGACCAGGTCGGTTACGGTCATCAGCCCTCCACTTTCGGGGTCCGATGCGGGATTTCCGCAAAGGAAAGCTGACTTTAATACTCCAAAGATCTGGAATACCTAGGGGCCATACATAACGTCGATCATCTTGTCAAGGATAATTCCCCTTGCTAATATTTTGGTATTTCGTAGGCTGCATCTCCGAGAAAGGGTCGCGTCTGCGACCATTCCAGATATAGCGTCCACGGGTTCAGCCGTGGGATCATCGCCCCGTGACCGAACTCGCCCTCATCCTCTGGGACATCGACCACACCTTGCTAGAGATCAAGGGCGTCAGCCGGGACATCTACGCCCGCGCCTACCAGCTCGTCACCGGCAGCCCCATGGAGCAGCTGGCCGACATGACCGGCCGGACGGAGCGGGCGATCATCCTCGAAACCCTCGGTCTGGGTGGCATCACGGAGCCGGAGCCGCTGCTACCGGCCTTCTACGACGCCCTGGGCGAGGCAGCCCAGCAGCTCCAGGACCGGATGCGGGGTGCCGGCCGGAGCCTGCCCGGTGCCGAGGAAGCCATTGCGGCGTTGGTGGCTGATGGTGTGGTGCAGTCGGTGGTGACGGGCAATCTGCGTTCCATCGCCGAAGTCAAGCTGGCCGCCTTCGGGCTGACGGATCATCTGGACCTGGCAGTGGGCGGGTACGGGGACGACGACAGCGACCGGGCTGGGCTGGTGCGTCTAGCGATCAAGCGGGCCGAAGCCGCCTACTCCGTGAGCTTCCCCCGACCCAGGGTGGTGGTGATCGGGGACACTCCCCACGATGTGAAGGGCGCCCATGACGCTGGCGTACGGGCCGTAGGCGTTGCGACCGGCAGCAGCAGCGTGGAGGATCTCGAAGCCGCTGGAGCTGATGCCGTTTTGCCGGACCTCACCCGGCCCCGTGCGCTCCAGGCGGCCGTCTTCGGCCTGGTGGGCTAACTGCCGGGGCCAGCGGTGGCCAGGCGGAAGCGCTCGCCGAAGTCCCGCGCCGCGGGCACGGTGGCGAAGGGCTCAAGCCCATCCGCAAATTCCTTCAGGCGCAGAGCTACGCGCGTGGAGCCGATGGCTTCGCTCAAGGAGAGGGCGTCGGCCGCCGTCTGGCAGGCCTGCTCAACGTCGTCCGCCTTCAGATGGCATTTCGCCAGCCGGGACAAATAATGCACCTGATCTCGGATGCGGTGAGGTGTGCGCTGGGTAAGCAGGCCAATTGCCTGGGTCAGGGCCAAGGCGGCTTCGCCGGTTTGGCCCAGTTCCAGCAGGCAGGCGCCTTCCTGGGCAGCCACTTCCACTTCGTCGACATAGGACACCCACAGCGGTTCGTCGCGGTGGCCGGCGGCTTCGAAGTCGGTGCGGGCGGCGTCCAAGGTGCGGCGGCAGCCATCATGGTCGCCGACTCCGGCTTGGGCACGGGCCAGCCTCGT
The DNA here is from genome assembly GCF_977971845.1 of Frankia sp. CeCAU1. NCBI lineage: Bacteria > Bacillati > Actinomycetota > Actinomycetes > Frankiales > Frankiaceae > Frankia > Frankia sp. CeCAU1. The sequence goes on from NZ_CDWWXA010000185.1 coordinate 3,660, forward strand.
GCCCAGCATTGTCTTGGTCAGCGGCGTGAGGCCGGCGGTCCCGGAGGCCAGCGCCGTTTGCGCCAAGGACAGCGCCGGCCCCGGCCGACCCCGGTAGGTCTCCTGAAGGCTCATGTAGCCGAGGGCGCTGGCGGCCAAGCCCGGCTCGTCGCTCTCATGGGCGACGTAGATGGAGGTGGTGAAGTAGCGGCGGGCCTGGCCGTGGTGGTCGGCGTCCAGCGCCAGCCAGCCGGTCATCTGGGCGAGCTGGCCGAAGGGAAGCAGCCCGTCGCCAGGGTCCTGCTCCACCGTCACCGCCATCCGGGCGACATACCGGGAGAGGGGTAGGTACAGGCTGTCCCCGCCCAACTCGTCGTCAAGCTGCAAGAACAACTTCAGCAGCAGTTCGGCGCTCTGGCCGGTGGTCATGCCCTCGAAGGCGGAGATGCCGATGGTGGGGCTACGGGTCTCGCCGGCGGCCAAGGGGAGGCGCCCAGCTGTCGGGCTGCCCAGTAGCGCCGGCAGGTCCGGCCCCGCGGGCACGGGCGGCGTCGGAGCGGCCGGGGCAGGTGCGGGCCGCTGCTCCGGAAGCTGGAACCACAACAGCTGCGCCGGAATGCGCAAGGTCCGCGCCCACATCAACAGGCGGTCGAGGTCCTTGATCGGGGGACCGGACTCGATGCGGGATAGCTGCACCTGCGAGATACCGACCCAGCCGCCCACCAGTTCCTGGGACAGCACCCGGCCGTGCCAGGGGTTGCGCCGGTAGGCCGCAATAACTCGGCCGATGTGCCAGCTGGCCAGGGCGTCGTGTAGCTCGTCAGTTTCCCAGAAGTGACCGGGCACCACGGGGGCCTCAAGACGGCGCTGCTCCTGCTTGCGCTGGCAGGCCAAGCAAAACCCGATCTTGTGGTCGCGGGCCAGACGGCCCCCGCAGGAGCGGCAGTACCGGCCTGATGCCCCGTCCATGACCCCGCCTTGCCCCCCGCTCGTGGTCGCCTTGGTGCGCTCGGCAGCAGTGTAAACGGGCCTTGGTCACACCAGGTGGGGAACCGGCAGCACCACGTATAGCCGTCATACATGGCCCGTCATGGCCGTATCCGTCCCGCCCGCTCACGCTGAGGACCAAGGCGCCCGGGGCCGGGTCTGAGGACCCCGCTCCCCGGCCTCGGGCGTCATCCATGGAGGGGAGGAAATCGGTGGACAGGGACACCGAAGGGCAAGACTCCGGGCTAGGACCGCCAGAGAGCGCGGCGCTGCGGCTGATTGCCGAAGGGCTCGGGGCGGCGTTGGGGCGGCTGGAAGCGACCGGCGTCGTCCTCGCGTGCGACGCGGGCGATCTGCCCACCACCGCCGTACAGCAGGCCGCCTTGGAAGAGCGAACCGAAGCCGTCACCGCGGAACTGCGCCGGTTGCACACCGAGGTACGGCGGATGCTGAACCGGCAGCGCCCCGCCCCCGCGGCTGACCTGTCCCGCCGGGCCTTCCTCACCTGGCCGGGGTTCCTTCCGAGTGGCCAGGCCGCCACCCGCTTTCCCGCCTCATGAACGGCCGCCCGCCGTCCTCGACGGAGTGCCAGCCAGCACGGACGGTGTACGGCTACATCAGTTCCGAGCACGCCGACGAAGCCGAAATCGACCGCCTCCACGACCAGCTCACCGCCCACGCCCAGGCCGAGGGCTTGGCGTTGGCCGAAATCTTTGTCGACCGCTCCATACCTCCGGGGCGCATCGTGCGGCCCGGCCTCACGGTCCTGCTCGAAGCCGTCATGAGGGCGGAGGCCTGCGGGGTCCTGGTGGCAAGTCTCGATCACCTGTCGCCGCTGCCCGCCGTCCGGCAGGCCATCGAAGTGGAGATTGAGGTGTTGGGCGCTCGCGTGCTCACCGTTGCGCCGCCCGTTCCCTCCCCGAGGCCGGCATGAATCTTCCGGCCAGCACCGCACCCCAGCCAGCTGCTCACCTTCGCGCGAGCGTTCACCAGTTCGCCGCCGCTACTACGGCCCCGGCCTTGGCCCGGCAGGCAGCGGCCGGGCTGCTGGAGGGTTGGGGACTTACAGATCTTCTCGACACCACGGCCCTGTTGATCTCAGAACTCATTACGAATGCCGTCCGCGCCACGCGGACTTTGAGCGGTAGCTCAAAGTCCATCGTATCGATGCGTATCAGTTGGGCCGCTGGGAGCCTCATACTTGAAGTCTGGGATCGCAACCCGAAACCGCCCGAACTTCAGGTGCAGTATCTCGGTAAGTAGTCGGAAGTCGCGTGGGGGAATGCTGACGGGTGGTGTCACCGGGTGTGACACCGCTGGAGTCGGGCTGGCGTGGCTGGGTCAGCCGGGAGGCTTCCTCCAGCGGGCGAGGTCGTCGGGGTTGGCAGCCCAGGGCAGGAACCGGTCGAGGTCCGTCCCGGTGGGTGCTCTGGCGCCGGCGCGACCGCAGGCGTCGAGGTAGTCGGCCAGGTAGGTCAGTGGGTTGAGGCCGTGCAGGTCGGCGGTCGCGGTGACGGTGAAGATCGTGGCGGCGCGGCGGGCGGCGTCGTCGGTGCGGGAGCCGCCGGTGTTCCGCCGTGTGATCACCGGTTTGCGGATGATCCTCTCGGCTGGGTTGTTGTCCAGACCGATCATGGGATGGTTGCGGTGGGCGACCAGCCCGGTCCACTCCCGGTCCATCGTGGCCAGCGCCCTGCGCGCGGGTTCGGGCAGGCCGGGGGACGCCATGTGCTCGCGGCGGGCGGTGTCGATCGCGTCGATCGCGCGGTCCCAACCGGTGTAGGCGGTCGCGAGACGCCGCTCGGCCGGCGGGCTCGGGGCCGTGATCGCAGCCTGCCAGGCGGCGGCGAGTTCGGCGTGCGCCGCGTAGAGCGCGGCGATCCGCTCGCGCCACTGCCGGGCCCAGATCCCCAGCTGCGCGGGGTTCGCGTCGCCCGCGCGCAGGAAGTACCGCCGGACGTGGACCCAGCAGAACAGGTTGACGATCCCGTCCGCCTTCGCCCCCGCGGACGCGTAGACGGCGTAGAAGTCCGAGGAGATCACCAGCCGGCGCGGGCCGCCGCCGGCGCCGTCGTCGCCCGTCAGCTGCCCGGTCTCGGCATCGATCCCGACATGGTCGGCGAGCACCGCGGCCGAGCGGGTCGGGTCCATCACGAAACACACCGAGTCCGGCCCCAGGAACACCCACAGCCACCAGCGCGCCGAGCCGTCCCCGCCGGTCGGGGTGAACACCCGCCAGGTCGTCTCGTCGGCGTGCAGGTGCCACGCCCCCCGCGACCGCCCGGCGATCTTCTCCGCGAGCGGGGCGAGTTAGGTCGCCGACCTGGGCGCACGCCCCGGTCAGCGTCGCCGGCGAGATCTCCGCCCCCTGCCGGGACAGGCCGGTGACCAGTGAGTTCTGGGAACGGCCCGCGACACAGCGCTCCACGACCAGCAGGGCGAGGAACCGGTGCGTGAACAGACCCTTCCCGATCGCCTTCGACGGGCCCGGCGCGGTCACCGTCACCGGCCCCCCGCACCGGCAGCCTCGCCGGTAGCGGCGACGCCGCGTGACCCGCAGCCGCACCGACACCACCCAGTCGAGCTGCTCGACGACGTGCTCACCCCACGGCGTGAACGACGCCCCGCACGACGGGCACGTGTAACCCCCGCCCTCGAAGTCGCCGTCGACCTCGTCACGCGCCAGGTGGTCGTAGCTGCGCCGGCCCGAACGCGCCCCCGGCCCCCGCGGCCGGCGCAGCTA
>NZ_CDWWXA010000186.1:0-7287 GCF_977971845.1 Frankia sp. CeCAU1
GGGTAGCGGGGACGGCAGGATGTGGCCCAGGCGCGGCTGGGCCACGAGCCGGAGCCGGGCCGCGGGCGGCTGTGGGCCGGATCCGGGCGGCTGGGCCTTGAGCACGACGTCACCGTGGCGCACGATCAGCCGTTCACCGTGGTGCGACAGCACGACGGGAGCCTCCCGGCCGCCCGGTCGGAGCCGGCGGGCGAGGTCCGCCATGCCCGTCAGCAGAGCGGTGTGCGGGGCGGCATCGCCAGTCAGCGTGGTTGTCACGAGGCCGATGCCTTCACCGCGTCGGCTTGCGTAGCCGCCAGATGCATTCGGAGGGCCAGCGGCGCGCCCATGCCTCGTCGCCGCGTTCGGGCTGGGCGGGTGCCGGTTCCTCGCTGTGACTGTCGGATGCCGGCGGTGCCGGGCGGGGTTCCAGAAGATCTTCGATGACGAGGTCGTTGTCCCGGAAGAGCCTGATCCAGGTGCCGTAGGGAAGGTTGGCGCTGACCAGGCCGTCGGCCTCGGCCAGCAAACGCAGCCCGAAGTAGTCGCGGGTCAGGCGACTGCCAGGGGCGTCCCGGCCCGGCGCCACGGTGATCTCGTAGATCGGGCTGACGTGGCTGAAGGCGAGCAGGCCGCCGGGGCGCAGTACGCGTGCGGCTTCCGGCACGGCCCGGAAGGGGTCCGCGAAGGAGAAGGCGCCGTGGTCGGCGAAGACGATGTCGAACGAGTCGTCGGCGAAGGGCACCGCCTCAGCACTCGCCTGGATCAGGGGGAAGGACAGCCCGGTCTCCGCGGCGAGCCGTCTGCTGTGGTGCAGCTGCCGTTCGGAGAGGTCCAAGCCGATCGGTCGGCCCCCCCGCCGGACCAGCGCGCTCGACCACTGGCCGCCCCCGCAGCCCATCTCCAGGATGTCCCGTCCGGTGACCTCACCGAGCACGCCGAGCCGTGATTCCGGAACAGCCCACAGCCCCCAGGAGATGTCGCCGGTGAACACCTGCCGGCGGATCTGCGGGGCGTTCAGCCGCTGGTAGTCGTCGGAGATCTCGTTCCAGCGGGCACGGTTGGTCCGTACGTGGGCAGCATTATTGATCATCCATCCCTCGTCCTTCTCCGGGTGGCCACGGACTGCGCGCCGACCGCGGTGCCGGGGCAGGCCACCGCGGCACGACGGCCTGCCTGCCTCGACGAATCAGTCGGTCATCGTATGAGACCAGGATGATCCGGGCGCGCCCGTGGCCGGTGATGCCTCGCCGCTCGTCAGCGGGTCGGTGCGCCCGGCCTCGTGCCGCGGCCGGGCACCAATGATCGTCCCGTCGTTCTCGACACCCACCAGGAGCACTCCTGCGCTCGCCGTTGGCGAGGCACACGGCCGCTTCGACGAGGTCGCGGTCGTCCAGTCGCTCCCGCCGCTCATCATGGCGCCGGCCCGGGGGGCAAAATGTAGGCAAAGTAGCCGGACGAGTGATGGATGGGATGAGTACGGTGCGCCTGTCTCCCGGATGACGCCCTGGTGGTGGATGCGTCTGGACAGGCTGTGATGGAGCGTGCACCCTTGATCGCGTGGCGAGGCAACGAAAAAGATCCAGTCGGTATTTTCGGCCGCCCGACGAGCGGCTCAGCCTAGGCCTGATGACCTGCTCGTCCTGCAACGGCACGCAGTATCAGACGCGCCCGCAGGCGGAAGCGGACGAGGACGGTCTTTTCGACGGTGACGCCAACATCAAGTGTCGGGAATGCGGTGGAACCGGAAAAGTTCCCCTGCTATGAAGAAATCGATGCCAGTTCAGGCCGACTTCTTGTACCTGCGGTGTCCGGAACATCGGGGACGGCGTCCCCGCCAGGGGCTGAAGACGATTGCGCGGCCGGGGACACCGTGCCCGCGGTGTCGCATGGTCCGCGCCGCGGACCTCGAACGCGAGGGCTGTCCGGAGTTTCCTGCGGACGAGCCGGATGGCGGAGGGGGGACGCCGCCGTCACGCTGACAGGCGTCCCCCTAGGTGATCTTCGGTGTCGGGAGAGGCCCTCGGCGGTGGGTCAGTCCTGGGGCTGGGCGACGACCACCGCCGTGCGGGTGCCGTCCTTGACCGTCGCGCCCACCCGGACCGTCGCCCCCGGGTGGAGGTCGGAGACCTTCGCGGCGTCCCCGTCGATCCGCAACCGGGTATCGGCGTTGATCATATAGGTGCCGACGTAGCCGTCCTCACTGGTGACCGTCAGGGAGGTGGGGCTCACCGCGGTCACCTTCCCGCGTTGCCCCGCCACTACCTGGAAGCCCTTGCCGGTTTTGACCGTTGCCTCACCGTGTACGCCGCCGCCGGCCCAGATGCCGCCATGGGGACGCAGCCCGTCGTGGGAACGCAGCCGGGCCTCGGCGAGCCGCGGATGGTCGCCCAGGAACGTGTGGTCGGCTGGGGTGGCTGCTGCGCTGGCAGTCCGGTCCGAGGCAGCGGATGCGGCTGTCCCGCCGAACCCGAGCCCGACCCCCAACCCGAGCCCAAGCAGACCCGCTGCGGCGACCCCCGCACCCCATCGTCCGGTCAGGAAGCTGCGCATCTGTGTCGTCCTTCCGCGTCGCGTCACTACGCCGCGAACCGGTCGTCGGCCCTGAGCGGCGGCGATCGGCCGGGCGCCGCGCGCCACGGCGGCACGCGGTCGGAGCCCACGATGCGACAGCGAGATGTGAGCAACATGCGAGCGTGGTGCGAACCACGTGGAAGGCCGGATCCGCGCTACGCGCTAGACCCGGGACGGTTGCCGGCTGTCCTCGCCCTTGCCCTCGCCCTTGGCCTGCGGCTGCATCGGCACGATCGTCCGGGCCCCCGTCCAGGACGGCGCCTCCTGACTCGCGTGCGGGGGCAGCGAGGGCGCGAAGTCCGTTCCGAGGCGTTGGACGGCGACCCGGGCGAAGATCTGCTGCTCGGTGACGGTACGTTCCGACCGGCCCCGGCCGATGAAGCTCACCGTCCAGTGAAGCAGGGTGGTCAGCCGGTGCTTGAACCCGATGATGTAGACGAGGTGCACGGCCAGCCAGACGAGCCAGGCGAAGAAGCCGCTGAACTGCACCTTGCCAATGCTCGCCACCGCGCTGAACCGCGAGATGGTGGCCATGCTGCCCTTGTCATGGTATTCGAACGGCCGGCCCGTCTGCTTGCCGGCGACCCAGGCCTGGATCTCCTTGGCGGCGTGCCGGCCGCCCTGGATCGCGACCTGCGCCACGCCGGGCAGCCGGTTGATGCTCGCCATATCCCCGATGACGAACACCTCCGGATGACCCGGCAGGGTCAGGTCGGGCAGCACCTCGATGCGGCCGGCGCGGTCGAGCCCCGCACCGGTCTGCTCGGCGAGCTGCCGGCCCAGCGGGCTCGCGGCAACGCCGGCGGCCCAGACCTTGCAGACCGAGTCGATGCGCCGGCGGGTGCCGTCGCTGTCCTCGACGTCGATGCCGGTCGCGTCGACATTGACGACCTTGGCGCCCAGCTGCACATCGACGCCGATCTTGGTCAGCTTGTCGGCCGCCTTCGCGCCGAGCCGCTCGCCGAACGGCGGCAGGACGGCGGGTGCGGCGTCCAGCAGGATGACTCGGGCCTTGGCGGGGTCGATGCTGCGGAAGTCCCGCCGCAGGGTCCGGCGCGAGAGTTCCGCGATCTGTCCGGCCATCTCCACGCCGGTGGGGCCCGCCCCGACGACGACAAAGGTCAGCAACCGCTCCACGTCCGCGGGATCGGTGGACGCCTCGGCGAGCTCGAACATCCCGAAGATCCGGCCGCGCAGCTCGAGCGCGTCGTCGATGCTCTTCATGCCCGGGGCGTGCGTGGCGAAATGGTCGTTGCCGAAGTACGACTGGCCCGCGCCCGCGGCGACGACGAGGCTGTCGTAGTGGTGCACGGTCGTGCGACCCAGCAACTGGGACGTGACCGTTCTTGCGTTCACGTCGATGGTGGTCACCTCGCCGAGGACGACCTGCGCGTTGTCCTGCCGGCTCAGTACCTCACGGGTGGTCGGGGCGATCTCGCCCTCGGACAGGATGCCCGTTGCCACCTGGTAGAGCAGCGGCTGGAACAGATGGTGCGTCGTCTTCGCGACGAGAGTGACCTCGACCGGTGCTTTGCGGAGGGCCTGCGCGGTGAACAGACCTCCGAAGCCAGACCCGATGATCACTACTCGGTGCGGGGAGGTGCTTCGCTCCTCGAGCCGTTCCGGTTCGCCGGCCTGCCCTGTCTGGGCGCTGTCCGTGGTCACGATCCTTCTCCGCTCAGCCTCTTGACTCCGGCGGTGCCCCTTGGCGCCGCGAAGACCATATACCTGATGGTGCCGGCCCCCGGCTACTATTTTCCGCCGTATATCCGAGATGGGATCGTGTTTATCGTCACCTCCTGTCGCCGGATAGCATCGACGGGACATGTGGCATGCAACACAATTCGTGGGCTATTGATACCTCGTCGAGTGATACGCCCAGTTCGGAGTGCGACCATGGGTGGGCACTGAAGATCCTGTCTGACCGGAAGGCGGCGGCGCAGGGCCGAACGGAATACGGCGAACCGGCCCCGCGGACGCGGACGACCACCCGGTCCCTGGGCCCCGACGGCGGGGATCTGTCTGGCCAGAGCTATGATCATGTTTTCTTCGTGCGGTGGATCTGACCGAATGCACTTTCCGGGGGTCCGGTTTAGCGCATCAGTCTATTCGGACACTGCTTTCACCACCTGCACCTTCATTTGGTGCTCGTTCTTTGACGTGACGTTCGCGTCCTGCACGTTCACGGGCAGCGTGTTCGGCGGATGCATCTTCGATCTCATGAAGGTGGTCGGCGGGGATTAGTCCTTCGTGGGTCTGCCCCGAGCGGGCCCGGGGAGGATTGCGGGCCCGGGGAGAATCTCAGTCCCGCAGCGGATCATGGGCGAAGGCCCGCATCCCCTCGGCGAAGTCGACCCGCGGCCGGTAGCCGAGAAGATCGCCTGCTTGGGCCGAGGACGCTGCGATGTGGCGGACGTCGCCGACCCGGGAGGTGCCGGTCACGACGGGCCTCGGACCGCCGAAGGCACGAGCCAGCGCGTCCGCCATGTCCCCGACGGTGTGGGGATCACCGGAGCCGATGTTGAGGGGAACCAGCCGGCCGGGTCCCTGCGGCTGGTGGGACGCCAGCAGGTTAGCCCGCGCGACGTCGTGGACGTGCACGAAATCCCTCAGCTGCCGGCCGTCCTCGAAGACCCGCGGGGCCCGCCCGTGTTCCAGCGCACTGCGGAAGATCGACGCGACGCCGGCGTAGGGGGTGTCCCGGGGCATCCGCGGACCGTAGACGTTGTGGTAGCGCAGTGCCACGGCGGTTCCGCCGGTTTCCGCCGCCCACGCCGCCGCGAGATGCTCCTGGGCGACCTTGGTCGCCGCGTACGCGTTGCGGGGGTCCAGGGGGGCGTCCTCGTGGACCACGATGGGCGCGAGCGGCCGGTGGCACCGTGGGCACGGCGGCTCGAAACGGCCTGCGTCCAGGTCGGCGGCCTGCCGTGGTCCGGGGCGCACTGGTCCGTCCGTCGGGCAGCGGTAACCACCCTCGCCGTAGACCACCATGGAGCTCGCCAGGACCAGTCGCCCCACTCCGGCGCGGGCCATCGCCGCGAGCAGGACCGCGGTGCCGAGATCGTTGTTCGTGGCATACGCCGGAAGGTCGTCCAGATCAACCCCCAGACCCACCATGGCGGCCTGGTGGCATACGACGTCGATCCCGCTCAGTGCCTCGGCGGCCTGGTCCCGATCGGTCACGTCCCCAACGATCATCTCGGCGGCGTTGTTGACCTGGGGCTTCGTCCGGTGCACCGCCGGAAGCAGGGCGTCGAGGATCCTGACCTCGTCGCCCGCCGCGACCAGCGCGTCGACAACGTGAGAACCGATGAAGCCTGCGCCACCGGTGACGAGAACCCGCATGACGCCGACGCTAACGGTGCCGGGACGCGCCGGATCTTACGAACCACGGAACGTCTCCAGACCGGCCCGTGCCGTCGCAACCCCGGGCGGCGTCCGGACGTCAGGACGCGGGGAGCGCGACGACGAAGCGGCAGCCCTCCCGATGGTTGTGCACGGTGACGTCGCCCCCGTGCGCCTCGACGATGCCACGGACGATCGCGAGGCCGATCCCCGACCGCATCCGTGGCTGGTGCGGATGGTCGTCACCACCGGGGGTCCGGGCCGACTCGCCCCGGAATCCGAGGTCGAACACGCGGGGCAGCTCCTCCTGCGGGATGCCGCCGCACCGGTCCGCCACGGCGAAGACCGTCCGGTCGGCGTCCGCGGTAGCGATGATCTCCACCGTTCCGTCGTCGGGGGTGTGCCTGATGGCGTTGACGAGGAGATTGGTCAGCACGCGCCCCACCTCGGCCGCGTCGGCGTCAACGTACCCGGCGTGGTCGGCCCGCCCGTTGACGACGACTCCCTTGGCCCGCGCGATCGGGTCCACCGCGGCGATCGCGTCCGAGACGACGTCGGCGACGCGCACCTTCTCCAGGCTCAGCCGCAGCGCACCGGCCTGCAGCCGGGCCAGTTCGAACAGGTCGTCTACCATGCCGGTCAGCCGCTCGGCGTCGGCGAGCATCAGCCGGTGGTAGCGGGCCGTCGTCTCGGCGTCCGTGACCAGGCCGTCCTGCAGGGCCTCGGCCGTCGCCCGGATTCCCGCGAGCGGGGTTCTCAGGTCATGACTGATCCAGGCCACCAGCTCGCGGCGACTCGCCTCCAGGGCCCGTTCCCGTTCCCGCGCCTCGACGAGGCGGACATGGGTCGCGTCCAGGGTCGTCGCCAGCGCGCCGAGCTCGGCGGTCGGAACACGGCCGGCGCCGCGATAGCCCGGCTCGCCCAGGGCCGCCGTCGCCCGGGTCAGCGTCCCGATCGCCGCCACGACCGGGCCACCCAGGCGCACCGCGGATGCCGACGCCACCACCGCCGACACGACCACCACGATGAGCACGACCCGCAAGTCATGATCGGAGAGGAACATTGCCTGCGCCGTGCCGGCGACCCCCACCGTCACCGCTACGACCGGTATCACGCTCAATGACGCTGCTGTCGCCCACAACGGCCGCTTCCGGAGCGCCCGCAGCAACGGCAGGCCGGTGAGCGCGGCCGCCGTCGAACAGCCGAGCGCGATCCCCATGACCTCCAGGCCGGCGTTCATCGGGGCCTCGCTCTCGCTCTCGCTCGCAGCCCGCCCGTGGGGTCGTCGTCCCGCCGCACCGCCTCGGGTCTCATCCTCGGTGTCGTCCCTCGTCCGGTGCCCCCACCTGTTCGGTGGGGGTGGTGTCGGGGCGCGGGGTGGTGTCGGGG
>NZ_CDWWXA010000187.1:0-7286 GCF_977971845.1 Frankia sp. CeCAU1
GTTTCGGCCGGCGGCGGGTAGACGGCGGCGAGTACCGACTGGTGGGTGACCCATCCCGCGACGGTATGGCCGTCGCTGGTGAGCACGGGCAGGCCCGGAGCGCCGGGGTCGGTGAGTGCATGCAGGGCGGTGGCGACACTGTCGTCGACGGTGAGGGCGGGAGGGCGGACAGCGAGGTCGCCAGCGGCGCGCTGCTCGGCCCGGGCGTCGGTCTCGAGGGCGTGGGTGACGGCCGGTGTGGTGATGATCCCCTGGTAGTGCCCGTGGCCGTCGGTGACGGGGCGGGCGGGGAACGGCGAGCCGGCGAGCAGGGCGGCGAGCTCGGAGAGGAGCGCGCCGGCCGGGATCGGCGGTGGCGGTGACCGCATCGCGGCGGTGGCCGGGATGGCCCGCAGGCGGCGCAGGTCGTGGGAGGCGTCGAGGTCGACGCCACGGCGGGTCAGCTTCAGGGTGTAGATGGTGTCGGTGCTCAGGAGCCGGCTGGTCAGGGTGGCGACGACGACGGCGGTCATCAGGGGGAGGATGATCGTGTACTCGCCGGTGAGCTCGAACAGGATGAGCACGGCGGTGATGGGCGCGCGGGCCGCTCCGGCGAAGACGGCACCCATGCCGACCAGGGCGTAGGCCCCGACAGGGGCGATGGTGCCCGGGGCGATATGGTGGGCGAGGGTGCCGAAGGCGGCGCCGGTGGACGCGCCGATGAACAGGGACGGGGCGAAGACGCCGCCGGAGCCGCCGATGCCGATGGTGAGACTCGTGGCCACGATCTTCCCGCCGATGAGGACGAGCAGGAACCACAGGGCGTACCCGCCGTGAACGGTGTGTTCGAGGACCGGGTAGCCGACGCCGTACATCTGGGGCAGGGCGAGCAGGACGGTGCCGAGGAGCAGGCCGCCGACAGCGGGGCGTAGCCATTCGGGGCCGCGCCAGGCCCAGTCGCAGAGGTCCTCGATGAGATAGAGCAGGCGGGTGAACAGCACGCCGGTTAGGCCGGCCACCACGCCGAGCAGGATGAACAGGGGGTATTCGCCCTGGCTGTGAAGGGCGAAGGTGGGCAGGCTGAGAAAGGGAGTGTCACCGAAGGCGGCGCGCCCGATGACGCTGGCGGTGACGGCGGCCAGCACGACGACGCCGAAGGCCTCGGCGGTGAAGGTCCGCAGGATCACCTCCAGGGCGAACAGGACGCCGGCGACGGGGGCGTTGAAGGTGGCGGCGATGCCGCCGGCGGCGCCGCAGGCGACGAGGATCGGCAGCCGGCGGCCCGGCACGCGCAGGAGCTGGCCGAGAGCCGACCCGAGGGACGCGCCGATCTGCACGATCGGGCCTTCCCGGCCGACCGACCCTCCGGCACCGATGCACAACGCCGAGGCCAGTGACTTCACCGCCGAGACGCGGGGGGAGATGCGGCCGTCGCGTTCGGCGACGGCGGACATCACTTCGGGGACTCCGTGGCCGCGGGCCTCCCGGGCGAACCGGTGGATGAGCGGTCCGTAGACCAAGCCTCCGATGACCGGGACGGCCAGCAGGAACCAGAAACCCAGGCCGGGGATGTGGGGGTTGGGCAGCCGTCCGCCGACCGAGCAGTCCGCCCGGCCGCAGAACACCTCCGTGAAGAGGTTGATCAGCCCGCGGAAGGCGACCGCGCCGAGCCCGACCCCCGCGCCGATCACGACGGCCAGGGCCGCGAGGACGGCGCCGGCTCGGTGCTGGTAGATCTCCGGACGGGCTGCCCATCGGGTGGAGATCCCGCGTGACGTCACCGGCATGTTTGCACCATACAACTGTTGCTTTGTGCTTGCCATGATCCGGTCCGAGTAGAGATCGCGTTGCGCGGTAAAACGGTGACATGGCATGCCCGCCGGATGGCTCCGCCCTGCCGCCCTCGGTTCCCGACCCCGCGGGAGTGCCGGGCGTGGACGTCGACGAGGTCACCGATGCGGTCCTGACGGCATCCCGGCTGCTGGTGGCGGTGTCGGCCCGCTCGATCGCCGCCGTCGGCGAGGATGTCACCCTGCCGCAGTTCCGGATGCTCGTCGTGCTCGCCGGGCGTGGACCGCAACGTGCCGGGGAGCTCGCCGAGTCGCTCGACGTGCACCCCTCCACGGCCACCCGGATGGCCGACCGGCTCGTCGTTGCCGGGCTGATCCTCCGGGTCGGCAACCCGCGTAACCGGCGGGAGGTCATCGTCGAGCTGACCGGGCCGGGCCGGCGCCTCGTCGACGAGGTCACCGCCCGGCGCCGGGCCGAGATCGCGACGATCGTCGCCCGGCTCGCTCCGGACGTGCGGGGCAGCCTGGTCGGCGCGTTGCGCGCCTTCGCGGACGCCGGCGGCGAACCGGCGGCGATATCCGGTCGGGACGCCTCGGCCCTCGGCTGGACCTGACCGGCCTTCGCGGGTGGCCGACAAAATCTTCGACCCAAATCTTCGACGTCACGTAGAACATTCGGTCGGGAAGGCTCCTACACTCTGGCGGCATGGAGGCGTCCGCCGGAGCGGGGGCACGCGTGGTGCGAACAACCGTGTTCGCCGGCACATGCGTGGCCCTCTCCGCGCCTGCCCATCCCGCCGGGCACGGTTCCGCCCCGGCCGGGCCGGGTGGAGATCCCCTGGGGTATCCCATCCGAATCATCGCCGAAAGTGACGGGTTCGCGTCACACCGTGTCGCTGGGGTGGTACCCAGTCTGGAGTTCTCCCATGCCCTGCATGCCGGCGCCTCGCGCCACCCGGTTCCGCCGTGGCCTGTCCACCCCCGCCGGGACCGACCGCCCGTTCCTTCCTCCCGGCCGGACATTCCTCGTTCCCGTCCTCCCCCTCGTCCTTCTCGGCGCTCTCGTAGCGATCTCCAGCTGTTCCTCGGGGGGCTCCTCGGCGGGCCCGTTGGTGCGCGGCGCATCCACGTCACCGAGCGCGGGGATCCGCGGCACCACGCTCGGCGCACCGATCGCGATGCCGGACCTGCGTCTGACGGACACCGCCGGGCGGCCCTACGACCTGCGCCCGCATGCCGCGGGCCGGCTCACCCTGCTGTTCTTCGGCTACACCCACTGCCCGGACATCTGCCCGACGACGATGGCCGATCTCGCCGCCGCGTTGACGCAGGTCTCCCCGGCCGTGCGCCGGCAGACGAGCGTCGTGTTCGTCACCTCGGACCCGGCGCGGGACACCCCGCCGGTGATCCGCCACTGGCTGGACATGTTCGACCACACCTTCGTCGGCCTGACCGGTGACGTGAAGACCATCGACACCGCCGCGCGCAGCGTCGGGGTGCCGCTGGAGCCGCCGCGACGGCAGGCCGACGGGAGCTACACCGTGGGCCACGGTGCTCAGGTCCTGGCATTCACGCCGAAGGGTCAGGCGCGTGTCGTCTACCTCGCCGGCACCCCGGTGGCCGACTACGCCCATGACCTCCCGCTGCTCCTGCGGGGCGACGCGTGACCGGCGACACGCCGACCGACGCGCCGACCGACGCGCCGACCGGAAGCCCGGGAGCCGCGCCGGTCGACGAGCGCGGACGGCCGGGGCCGGACCGCCGTCGGCTGCTGGGCGGCGCCGGGCTGCTCGGCCTCGGTGGCGGAGTCGTCCTCGGCACGGGGGTCGCCCTGGGCACGCAACGCCTGCTACCGGACCGGCCGAACCCGGTCGAGGCGGCTCGCCGCGCCGCGGTGGCCGCCGTGGCCGGTGACGGCCGTCACCAGCCCGGGATCGCCGAACGGGCCCCCGAGCATCTGATCTTCACCGCCTACGACCTGATCTCGACCGAGCCGGCGGCGGTCCGATCCGCCCTCGCCGCGCTGCTGCGGACCTGGACGTCGGCCTCGGCGGTGTTGATGCGCGGCGAACCGACCGCCGGCGCCGAGCGGGACACGGCGGGGCTCGGGCCGGCCGCCTTGACGGTCACCGTCGGGCTCGGCGCGTCAGCGTTGCGCCGCGCCGGCCTCGACACGCGGATTCCCGGTCCGCTCGCGGACATCCCTGCCCTGCCCGGCGACCGGATCGACGCGGCCCGTGGCGGCGGGGACCTCGCCGTGCAGGTCTGCGCGGAGGACCCGATGGTCGCTTACTCGGCGGCCCGCCAACTGCGTCGCATCGCCGCTGCGTACGTCCAGCCCCGCTGGGTGCAGCGAGGGTTCCAGCGCACCGCGGCCGGTGCCGCCGACCCCGATGCCACCCCGCGTAACCTGATGGGGCAGGTCGACGGCACCGACAATCCCCGGCCGGGCACGGCACAGTTCGACCTCGCGGTGTGGGCCGCCGACGGGCCGGCATGGATGCGAGGCGGGACCTACGTCGTCTGCCGGCGGATCCGCATGCTGCTCGACAGCTGGGACCGGCTGACCGAGGCGGCGCAGAGCGAGGTCATCGGCCGGCGCAAGTCCGATGGCGCACCGCTGTCCGCCCCGCCCGCCGCCCTCGCCGGCTACGCCATCACGATCATCGGAACCCACCTCACCGGCTTCATGAACGAGGCGATGGCCCGGCCCTGGCTCGGCCAGCCCGAACACGTTCTCTACCTCGCTGCCGGCTACCAGTTCTTCGTGCTGCTCGTCGGCGACGAACCGATCCGCTGGCGGTTGTCCACGCCCGGCCGGCTCGCGCTCGTCATCCTGTCCATGGGCGTCGACACCCTCGTCGGCGTCGTCCTGCTGCGGTCCCGCACCCCGATTGCCATGGCACCGCACACCTGGGGCAGCAGCCCCCTGCTGGACACTCAGACCGGCAGCGCTATCATACGGGTCGTCGGTGACGGGATCATGGTTGTGCTCATCGTGCTGCTGTTTCGGGTATGGACCCGCAAACCCGAGGCGGTGCGCCGGGCCCGCTTGAGCTGGCTGGAACGGGCCCGTACCGCGACCTTTGCCACCCACACCGGCCACGAACCCGCCCCCACCACCATGGTGGTCGCCAGACCGGCAGCCCGGGCGCGATCCGTCGACCTCGACGATGATGAGGCGAGCTGGCGGGCGTACAATGACTGGCTCGCTCGCTCGCCTGGACACGACCCGCTGACCCGGGCGGGCACGACCGTTGGCCGGTGCGACCGCGGTAGCCGAGACCGTGGCAGCCTCAGCGGCGGGACCGCCTCCCGGTCGTCATGGATCGGTCCTCTCCCGTTCCCTGCTCGCCACCGGGTGGCGAGCGGCGGGCTGATGGACGTACAGCTCGCGCCGCCGCGGGGTCATGGCCGCGGGGACGGGCTCCGGCAGCCGGTAGCGGGCGGGATGCTGGTGCTCGGCGTACAGCCGGTCGGCGTTGTAGACCCGGGGGAATTTCCAGAGCATCCGTGGGAAGTTCGTCTGGCCGTGCGCCAGGTTCGCGGCGACGATCCGGGCGGTCGCGGCAAGCGCCTTCGCGCCCAGGTGTTTGCGGTTGAGGACCGCCTGGGTGGCGACGAGCTCGCGGTAGAAGCGGTCGAGGGGGAGCCGGGTGGGGACGACGGCGTGCTGGATGTCGAACAGCCGGTAGTCCAGGGTGGTGAGCCGCCGGGACTGGGTGTGCCAGATCTCCGTACCCGGATAGGGGGTGCACACCGTGAGATGCACGATTTCCGGCACCGACAACGCCCATTCGCGGACGAGACGGAACTGCTTCTCGTCCCAGTCCGGGTCGGCGATGAGGTTCACCGCGACCGTGATGCCGATCTTTCGGGCGACTTCGAGGGCGCGGATGTTCTCGTCCGGGGAGATCCGCTTGTGGTAGAGGTCCAAGCCGTCCGCGTCGAGGGCCTCCATGCCCAGAAACATGTATTCGAGGCCGAGGCGGCGCCAGCGCTCGAACACCTCGGGATGGCGCAGCAGGACGTCGCTACGGGTTTCCAGATAGTACCGTTTGCGGATCCCTCGGCGTTCGACCTGATCGGCGATGGCCATGCCGTGTTCAGGCCTGATGAAGGCGACGTCATCGACGATGAAGACGTTCGGTTCCCGGATGGCGGACAGTTCCTCGCCGGCCGTGTCCGGGGAGAGGCGGCGGTAGCTGCGGCCGTAGAAGGTCCAGGCGCTGCAGAAGGAGCAGTCCCATGGGCAGCCGCGGGTGAACTCGACCGAGGCGCACGGGTCCAGTTCCCCGATGAAGTAGCGGCGGCGGTGGGCCAGCAGATGGCGGGCCGGTAGCGGCTCGTCGAGGCCGGGTAGCAGGGCCGGGGTCGGGCCCGCCCCATCGGCGGTGACCGCGCCCGGGACGTCCGCGAGACGGGCGCGGTCGGCTTCGAGGATGCGTGGGGCGACCACTTCGCCCTCGCCGCGCGCGACCACATCGAGTGCTCCGTCGCACTGCTTCAGCAGGTGCTCGGCAATGAAGGAGACGCTGTGGCCGCCGGCCACGACCAGGCAGCCGGGCAGTTCCCGCTTCGCCCGGTGCGCGAGCTCGATGACCTCGGGGACGTTCGCGAGATAGTTCACCCCGAACATCACCGCGTCGGGACGACACTCTCGCAGGTGGCGCGCGTAGGCGGCCGGTTTCTCCACCTGAAGATCTAGCATGCTCACCTCGTGACCCGCGGCGAGCAGCGCGGCCGCCACCCGTTCCAGCCCCAGCGGTTCGAGCCGTAGGAAGATCTTCGAGTACATCAGCGCGCTGGGATGAACCAGCAGGACACGCATGTTGCTCCTCTCGCCTGTTCGGGGACGGATCCAGGTGTTCGAGGGCGGGCCTGGGCGGATCGGACTGATGCGGACTGATGCGGTCCCGCCCCGAACGTGCGTGCCGGGGACCCTGCGTGCCGGGTACTGCCCGTGGGTCGCCCGTGGGTCGCTCTCCGCCCGGGCGCCGACTCCGCGTCGCCTGTCATCTTCCTGTTCCTGCCCCGGGATGCCGGCATGACTCGGGAACGAACCTTACATTCGGCTGACAATGACGTCGGTGCGTCGGGCGACGGTCCTTCAACTGCACGAGAGACCGGCCGGGACCGGCCGCGACGAACGGGTATGGACGGTGGCGTGCACCGTCCATACCCAGACTCACGGTGCTGGTGCGAGCGGCGGTCGGCTGATCGATGGGTGGGAGGGAAGCGCAGCTATGTCACAGGTCGCGGACTATGTCCTGCAGCGGTTGACCGGCTGGGGTGTTCACCGCATATTCGGCTATCCCGGGGACGGCATCAACGGCTTCCTCGGGGCTTTCGACCGGGCCGGCGGTGATCCTGGGTTCCTGCAGACCCGGCACGAGGAGATGGCGGCGTTCATGGCCTGCGCGCACGCCAAGTTCACCGGTGAGGTAGGCGCGTGTGTCGCGACCTCCGGTACCACCCCTGGGCTGCACATGGCGTCCGGCATCCGGTCCTAGCGCT
>NZ_CDWWXA010000188.1:0-7286 GCF_977971845.1 Frankia sp. CeCAU1
GGCCTGGACCAGGTCCGCTTGGCCGCGGCCCAGCGCTGTGCGGGTGGGGCGGGCTGGCAGGCGAGGGTTGTCGCGGTCTGGATGAGACGGCCGAGGAGGTCGTATTCGAGGCGTTGGTCCGGGCGGGCGGTGAGCCGGGTCGTGTAGCAGAACCGACCACCGGGACGCAGGACGCGGGTGACGCCACGTAGCAGTTCGGCGACAGTCGCGCTGGAGGGAAACAGCGACAGCAGGCCGTCGGTGACGAGAACGTCCACCGTGGCCAGGGACTGCGGCCAACCGCGCGGGGCGGCGTGCTGCCGATCGATGGGTCCGATGGCCGGTGGGGCGGCGAGGTCGCGCTGTTCGGCGGTGAGATCAAGTCCGAGCCGGACGGCGACGGCGGTGTTGCGGGCCACGGGGGTGCCACACCGGTCGATCAGGTGGACCCGTGGCGGATAGGGCAGGGGGACGCGGGCGAGGGTGGTGAGCATCGTGTCGTCGGCGGCGCCGGCGATGACGACGTCGAGTGGGCGGAGCGCGGCGTCCGGGTGGCTGGAAAGGCTTGCGGAAAGGAAGTCGGCGTGCCAGCCGGGATGGCTCTTGATCCCGAGGCGGCGGCAGACGGGCCAGGCGGCGTGGTAGCCGAAGCAGCCGGGCGGGCAGGTGCGACGTGCCTGCCGCCACTGCCCGACGGGCCGAGGGAGGTCGGACGGTGGAGCTGCCGGGGGCTTGGCGGGTGGCTGGGTGGTGGACATGGGCGGCGGGTGTGGATCAGGTGGTAGAGGCGGGCGATCTGGCGGTAGGGGTCGCGGCTGCCGGCTGTCCACTCGGTGTCGATCACGGTGTCGAGGTCGGGGCCGGGTGGGGTGTCGCCGAGGTGGTCGGTGAAGACGCGGATGCCGTGCCAGGCGACGGGATCGGTGCCGGCGGCGGTCAGCAGGTCGCGGATGTGGCGGGGGTCGTCGCCGCGGCTGGGGACGCCGAGGTTTCCGATCTCGGTCACGGTGGCCTGGCGGGTTTCCTCGTCGAGGAGGGTCAGAGTGTCGTGCCAGCGTCCTTGGAGGCCGGCGCGCAGGGCGAGCGCGGTGGCGTTCTTCCCGACAACGGAGATCGTCCCGCCGGGGCGGGTGACGGTGGCGAGGACGGTCAGGAGTGGGGCCTGGTCGGGCAGGTAGGTGCGCGGGGCGCGGGTGACGAGACGCTGGCGGATGATGCCCCGCAGGGTGGCGGTGTGGGTCTGGTAGGCGGGAGCGAGCGCGTGGTCGACGGCTCCCCGCACCCAGCTGTTGTCCGCGGCGTGCGTGCTGGGGTCGGTCATCGGTTCGGCTCCTTCACCAGGCAGGCGGGTGTCGGTCGAGCGGCGGCAAAGCCGTAGGTGGCCAGGTAGGTCTGTGCACGGGCGGCGGCGTCACGGACGGGCGGCCAGCGCCGGTGGGCGAGCCTGGCGGACAGGTAGCGGCCCGCGAGGAGTTCGGCCAGTTCGGGCATGCAGAGATGGTGGATCTTTCCGGTGCGGTGCAGGGAGCGCAGGGCGAACAATCCGGGCACGGCGGCCTCGATGACGGCCAAGTCGGGGGCGGGCGCGCCGGCGAGCCAGCGGCGGTAGGCGCCGGCGCTCATGACCTCCCAGACGACGGTGTCGCCGATCTGTCCGCGCTCGTCCGACGTGGTGACCAGGTGCGCCACCCGCACCAGACCGCGGCGAGGCAGCAGCGGTCGTTCTGCGGTGATCAGCCCGACGGGCAGGTCCAGCCCGTCGCGGACCGCACGCAGGTGGTCCGCGAACGCGGCGACCGGTCGCGTGGACCCGTGGACCGGGAAGATCCGGTCGTCCTGTATGGCAGTCATGAGGTCGGTCCGTGTTCGGCGTAGTAGCGCTCCAACAGTCCGCTGGACTCCAGGATGCGGTCGGTCAGGGCGACGTTGTGCCCGACCGGGTAGCGGTCGCGGTACTGGGACAGGGCGATGGCGCCGAGAGCGAGGGCGGCCATGATGACGTCGGCGTAGCTGTTGGGCAGCGACTCGGCGTGGTGGAAGTTCAGCGGATAGCCGTCCGCGAGGGCGGTGACCGTCGCGCCGCCGGGCCGGTGGTAGCGCAGGCCCGCCGTGACGGGGAGGACCGTGGCGTCGTCGGCGATCTCGTCGAGTGCCAGTTCCCGGGCGCGGGAGGTGACGCTGGCCAGGAAGCAGTCGCGGCGTAGGCCGTCCAGATGGTCGCCGCGGAGCGACGTGCTCCCGGTCGCGCCGACGACCAGGACTGGCTGGTGGGTGGCGAGCAGACGGCGCACGGAACGGCCGGTGGTGAAACCGGCTTCGTGGGCGGCGACCAGGCGGACCATCTCGCTGTCGTGGACCGCGACGCGCATCCGCCGGTCGCGCAGCACTCGGGCGACCTGCTCCCCGATGCGGCCGTATCCGAGGACGACCACTGGTTTGCCTTCCCACTTCTGCTGCGGGAGCAGCGTGAGCAGGTTGCGGACGGCGGCGTCGGCGACGCCGTAGGACTCGATCGTGGCCTTCAGCCGCGACTCGGCGACGGAGAACACCGGAACCGGAAGCGCCGGGCCGAACCGGGCGAGTTTGGCGATGCCCGAGGTCGTCTGTTCGACCAGGCCGAGAAGTCGGCCCGCCAGATCGGGGTATTCGTCGAGCAGGGTTGGAAGCAGGTAGCCGCCGTCGTCGATCAGGACCGGGCGCAGGCCCGTCGCGTCGGCGCGGGCGCAGTGGCCCGCGATCGCCAACGGGGCCGCCCGCCAGTCGGCCACGGTGACGCCCTGGGCGCGCAGGTGGGCGTCGACGCGCTGGGTCTGCCGGTAGGCGTACCGCTTGTCGAGCACCGTCATCGCCGCTGGGGCGACGCCCAACGCGCGCAACGCGTCGACGAGCACGAGGAAGTCGGTCATGTGATGCACCGCCAGTACCGGCGCCACGTCGGCGAGCACCCTGGCCGGCTGCCAGCCGGCCAGCCGCGAGGTGATGGGCATCTGGGTGTGCAGGTCGGCCATCTCGGTCGCCGTGAACGGTAGAGCACCCACCGCAGTCAGCAGGCGCCCCTGGCCCCGTCCGCCGAGATCACCCGGGGCGAGGATCGCCGCGGTCAGCGTGAGCGTCCGTCCGGACGGTTCACTGCCTGCGGTGAGGACCGCCTCGCCGTCACCCGGTAGCCGCAGCACCCGCGCCCCTGGCATCCGGCGGTCTACTCGTGCCTCGGGCAGCACGGCCTGCACACGGCCGACGGCGTCGTCGAGATGCCGTTCATGACTGTCCGGCTCGTCGCGACAGCTCACCGTCAGCTGCGCACGGCCACAGATTCCTGCTTCGTGCCGGCGCTGGTCGGGCGGCGCGGCGACAGCAGGCGATCCAGGGCACACGGTTGGCGCGGTCAGGAGCGGGGTCACGGCCGGACCCCGAGTACCGCGGCCCGGCCGTCGAGCGCGCGCGGATGGACAGTGTCGCCGGCCGGTTCGATGTGGACAAGGTGTCTCGGAGGGATACAGGGAACGAGTGCGGTCATCGGCGGGTGCTCCTCGCGGTCACAAGGGCGGACACGGCGGCGGTGGTGCCGGCGAGACTGCCGGTGGTGTCGAGTCGGCTGATCGCGATGCCGGCCGCGGCGAACTCGTCGCGGATGCCGGCGGCCTCGCGCTGCCAGCGGGCGAGCCGGGCGCGCAGCAGCCGGGGCGCGTCGCCCCGTCGGGGTTGCAGCACCCCGCCGCACCGGCCACAGCGCTGCGCGTCCTCGTCGCTCGCCTCGGCGGGCAGCCGCGGGTCCCGCACAGGGTCACGTTCGCAGCGATGACAGACCCGACGCTGCACGGCACGACGGCGCAGCGTCACCGCGTCGACCGACAACTCGATCGGCAGGACCACACGGCAAGGCGCCAGGGAGGCAAGCTCGCCCAGCAGCAACCGGACCTGTCTGCCACTGCCCGGGAAGTTGTCGAAGATCACCATATGTGCGTCTGCGGCGCGCACCACCCTGTCGAGATAGCGGCGAAGCGCGGTCGCGACCGTGACGTCATCCATCCAGCCCAGCGGCCCGGCGCCGCCCATGGCCGCAGCAAGCCGCGCCGCCGGTACCTGCTCACGCAGCCTGAACACCATGCAGTTCGGCGCCTGGCCGAGTCGGCTCGCCAACGTCGACTTCCCTACCGCGGGTGGCCCGAGCATCGGTACGGCTACGGCGATGGGCATCGCCATCCACCCCCTTTCTGCTGGGAATCTCCGCCGGCGCGATTCGATGTGGTCCGGTGCCCGTGTCGGACGGCCCGATGGAGTGCGACATCCTGAGCGTGAAATTCAGCGGCGGGTAGTGGCTATACCGCGATCCGGTACACCTTCATGCGCACGATGCACAGACACGGTCACGGGCAGTGCTAGCGTTACTCTGCTGATCGTCCGCCCGTACACATCGATGGGGAGGCGGCTCGGGATGACGCGCCCGTTACGCGGCTGCGCGCGGTGCGGTCACCGCCTCGCCACGGACAACCTGGGCCCGGTCTGCGGACCCTGCCAGCGGACGGCCGCCCACACCCACTCTGGACCGCCGGAACTGCAAGCCGAGTTCTGGCAAGCCGATCAGATGCGTGATGCCCTCGCCAGCTGGCACATGGGTCGGGTGATCCATGCCTACCGGACGCACCCGCACCACCGCCAGACCCTGTCCCAGGAGCTCGCCGGTGGCTGGCTGGGACTCACCCAGCCGCAGCTCAGCCGCCTCGAAAACGGCCGCGCCCCGGAAGAGTTGTCCAAACTGATCCACTACAGCGACGTCCTCGGCATTCCCGTCGGCCTGCTCTGGTTCGACCGCCCTGGCGAACCCCGCGCTCGGGCGCCGTTCTGCGAGCCTTTGCCGGCGGTCGCTCAAACCTCTCTCCTCGGCGTTGAGATGGCCGACGATGGGGACGATGCGTGGCGGGTTCTCGCGGAGGTCGGGGAGGTGGTCATCGTGGCTGTGGACCGGCGGACGTTCCTGGCCGGCGGCGGCGCCGGGGTGTGGGCCAAGGGCAGGACGGCACTGCCCGCGTCGCATCCCGAGGTGGCGCGGAACGTCGTCGTCCATCTGAACGCCCAGATCGACGGGTTCTACGCGGCCGAGGCTGCGCTCGGGCCCTACCCGGTGATCCCTTCGGTACTTGCGCAGCAGGAGCTGACGAACCGCCTGACCGAGACTGCCCGGGGCGAGGACCGGCAGGAACTGCTGCGCACGGGTGCGTCCTACGGGGGTCTGCTGACGTGGCTGTACCAGGACGCCGGCGACCTGGCCGCGGCCACGGGCTGGGCCAACCAGACCCTTGAGTTAGCACACCGGGTCGGTGACATCCAGCTCATCCGGCACGCGCTGGTCAACAAGGCGATGATCTTCACCGATCGGCGCGACGGACGTGGAACCCTCGACCTGACCGCGGCGGCCTTGGCGGACCAGACGCGGCTGTGCGCCAAGGTCCGGGTACAGGCCCTCCAGCAGGCAGCTCACGGCCACGCGCTCGTCGGTGACCGGACGGCGGTCGACGTGGCCCTGGATGAGGCTGCCGCAGTGCTACCCGGGGTGGACCGACGACCATCCCTGGTTCAACGCCTGCCGGCGGACCCCCGGCTACATCGAGGCCCAGCGTGCGACCTGCTACAACCGCCTCGGCCTCGGCGCCGCGGCCCAGACGCTGTGGGAGGAGGTCATCGCCGGGCTTCCCCCTGCGGCCCGGCGCGATGCCGGCGTGTATCAGGCACGGCTGGCTGTCTCGTATGCGCTGGCGGGCCAGCCCGAGGCGGCGGTCGAGGCCGTCGGCCAGGCCGTCGCGGTCGCCGTCGAGACCGGCTCGGCCCGCCTGCGCGGAGAGCTGCACGCCGTCTGGCGACAGCTGACACCGTGGCACGAGACCCAGCCGGGGCATGAGGTGGCGGAACTGCTGGCCACTCTTGAGGAGGACTGAAGGTGGGACTGCGCGACCCGCTCCCGGCCGAGGAGATCACCAGCCGGCTGAGTCAGCTGGATGGCTGGGAGAAGGACCCAGACCGTGAAGAGATCCACAAGACGTTCCGGGTGGAGTACTACACCGCCGTCCAGGCGATCAATGATGTGATGGTTCCCGCCCAGCGACTCCAGCACCATCCGGACATCGACCTGCGCTGGGAGACGCTGCACTTCAGCCTCACCACCTACAGCGCCGGTCAGAAGATCACCGAGCTGGACTTCCTGCTCGCCGAGCAGATCGACCAGGTCCTGGCCAGATACACGGGCCTGACACGAAAATAAGGTGACCGGTGCGCTCAGGCTGCGGCGATCGGCTCGAAACGGATGGTCAGGCCGAGGCTGTTGGCTTGTTTGATCATGCGGCGCATGGTGCGTTCAGGATCTCGTCTGGCGAAGTGGTCGGCACCCAGGTCGTGGTAGGGGATCTTGTTGTGGAGGACGTGCCAGATCGCGAGCGTGAGTTTGTGCATGACGGCGACCAGGGCGCGTCGGCCGCCTCGGCGGGCGGCGAGGCGGCGGTAGAAGACCCCCAGGTAGGAGTCCTTGTTCCTGATCGCAGTCATCGCCGCGATCCCGAGCAGGCGTTTGAGGTTGCCGTTGCCTGGCCGGGTGCGGCCGGATCGGCTGACGCCGGCCGACTCGTTCTGTCCGGGGCAGACTCCAATCCAGGAGGCAAGGTGATGCGCGCTGGGGAACTGGGCCATGTCACCCCCGGTCTCGGCGATGATGATCTCGGCTGCGAGCCGGCCGATGCCCGGGATCGTGTCGAGGAGGTCCAGGTCCTGCTTGTGGTCGGCGAGTACGGCCGCGATCCGCTCGTCGAACTCGGCGATGACCTTCTTCCAGCGGTCGATCTCGTCGAGGTAGTGGCGGACCATGAAGGCGTGGTGGTCGGTGAACTCGCCGTCCAGCGCCTCGACCAGGGCTGGGATCTTCGCGCGGGCCCGGCCGGCAGCGAGGTCGGCCAGCGGGTGGGGGTCGCGTTCACCGGCGACGAGGGCTTCGAGGATCTTCCGGCCGGTGGCGCCGACCACGTTGGTGAGGACCGCAGCGAGTTTCAGACCGGTGTCCTCGAGTTCCTTCTCGAGCCGCTGGGCCTCCCAGCCCGCGGCGCGCACCAGTTCGGTCCGCCGGCGGGTCAGGTCCCGCAGCTCCCGGATTTCCCGCCCGGGCACGAAAGAGGCCATCACCATGCCCGACGCCCCGGCCCGGGCCAGGAACGCCGCGTCGCTGGGGTCGGTCTTGCGGCCCCGGATCCCTCTGAGATGAGTGGGGTTGACCAGCATCAGGTTCAGGTGCGGCTGCAGCGTGTAGTAGACCGTCCGCCAGTAGT
>NZ_CDWWXA010000189.1:0-3795 GCF_977971845.1 Frankia sp. CeCAU1
ACGGGCGCCCATGACTTCGGTGGATGAACACCTCGAGCGGATCCTGGCTACGGTGCGGCCGACCCGCGCTCGGCAGGCCAGGCTGGACGAGGCGCACGGATGCGTGCTCGCCGCGGACGTCCGGGCGACGGTCGCGCTTCCCGGGTTCGACAACTCGGCCATGGACGGGTACGCCGTCCGGGCCGCCGACGTGGCCGAGGCGTCGGCGGCCACTCCCGTCTCCCTACCGGTCATCGGCGACGTCCCCGCGGGTCCGGGTTCGCCGGCCGCGCTGCTCCCCGGCGCCGCGGTACGCATCATGACCGGGGCCCCGCTGCCCTCGGGAGCGGATACGGTCGTCCAGCTCGAGTGGACCGACGGTGGCCGCCAGACCGTTGCGGTCCAGCGGGCGCCGCGCCGTGGCCTGCACATCCGCCGGACGGGGGAGGACGTCGCCCCGGGCGCCCTGGTGCTCCCCGCCGGGACGATCATCGGCTCCGCGCAGATCAGCCTGCTCGCTGCGGTCAACGTGGCCCGCCCGCCGGTGCATCCCCGGCCGCGGGTGGCGGTGCTGTCCACCGGGACCGAGCTTGTCGAGGTCGGTACACCGCTGGGCGCCGGGCAGATCGTCGATTCGAACAGCCATGGCATCGCCGCCGCGGCGCGGGAGGCCGGCGCGGTGGTACGCCGCCTGGCCGGGGTGCCCGACGAGCCGGACGCCTTCGCCGCCGCCCTGCACGGGGTGCTTCCCGACGTGGATGCCGTGGTGACGACCGGTGGCGTCAGCGTCGGGGCATATGACGTCGTCAAGGAGGTGCTCGCGCGGACCGGGACTGTCCGGTTCGATCGGGTCGCGATGCAGCCGGGCAAGCCGCAGGGTTTCGGCCTGGTCGACGGTGTGCCCGTCTTCACGTTGCCGGGGAACCCGGTCAGCGCCCTCATCTCGTTCGAGCTGTTCGTCCGCCCGGCCCTGCAACGGATGCGCGGTCTCGCCGGCACCGGGCTCCCGCGGATTGTCGTGACCGTCGGATCCGACCTGCGTTCCCCCCTCGGGACGAGGTCCTTCCCGAGGGTGGGGCTGGAGCGGAGCGGGGACGGTAGGCGCCTGGAACCCGCCACCGTCGCCCATCTGGCCGGCGGGCAGGGGTCACATCAGCTCACCTCGCTGGCGGGAGCGCAGGCGTTGCTGATCATCCCTGAGGAGGTTACCGAGGTGCCGGCGGGCAGCCGGCTGCCGGCGTTGTTGCTCCCGGACGTATCGGGGGCCATTCTCTCCGGCATGGCCTGGGCGGTTGCGGACACTGCGGACGTCGATGCTCCGGACCCGGCTTCCCCGGACCCGGCTTCCCCGGCCGTGACCCGGGCCGCCGGATCGGCGGCCCGGTGACCGCCGCCCGGCTCACCCACGTCGACGACCGCGGCGCGGCCCGCATGGTCGACGTGTCGGCGAAGGACGTCACTGCCCGTACCGCGACCGCCACCGGGATGCTGCGGGTCGTTCCCGAGGTTGTGGCGCTGCTGCGCGGGCAGGGGGTACCGAAGGGCGACGCCCTCGCAGTCGCCCGGGTCGCAGGGATCATGGGGGCCAAGCGCACGCCCGATCTCGTTCCGCTCTGCCATCCCATCGCGATCTCCGGCGTCACGGTCGAGCTGGACGTACGGGACGACGGTGTGGCGATCATGGCCACGGTCCGGACGGCGGACCGGACCGGCGTCGAGATGGAGGCGCTGACCGCCGTCGCCGTCGCCGGGCTTACGCTGCACGACATGGTCAAGGCGGTGGATCCCGCCGCGGAGCTGACCGGGGTGCGAGTGATCGCGAAGACCGGGGGGCGCTCCGGGGACTGGCATGCCGACCTCCCGCCGGACGCGGGGTCCGCGGAATGAGTGGCAGGCGCCACCTTCCCGCGGGTGCCCGGGCCCGGGTCATCACCGTCTCCGACCGGGCGTACCGAGGGATCTATGCCGACCGGTCGGGCCCGTTGCTCGTCGCCGGGCTCGTCGAGCTCGGTTTCGAGGTGGGCGCGGCGACGATCGTCCCGGACGGGCGGGATGAGATCGTCGCCGCGCTGCGGTCCGCCGTCGCCGACGGAGTGGACCTGGTGGTGAGCACTGGTGGCACCGGCCTCGGTCCCCGCGACGTCACCCCCGAGGCGACGCGCGAGGTGATTGAGCGGGCCGTGCCCGGACTCGCTGAGGCGCTGCGCGCGGCGGGTCGGGAGACCGTGCCGGCGGCGATGCTCTCCCGCGGGCTCGTCGGAACCGTCGCAGCCACCCTGGTGGTGAATCTGCCCGGCTCGACCGGTGGGGTACGCGACGGGCTGGGCGTGCTGGCCGGGGTGGTGGGTCATGCCGTCGCCCAGCTGCGCGGAGCCGACGACCACGGGCACCCGGCCGCGGGGTCCGCGGGCCTTGCCGCTGCCCCTGCCGTCGATGCCGCTGCCGTCGATGCCGCTGCCGTCGATGCCGCTGCCGTCGATGCCGCTGCCGTCGATGCCGCTGCCGTCGATGCCGTTGACGCCGGATAGGGCGCGACGGTGGGAGCTCCGGGTTGGCCGGCAGTCCTGACTGACGGACGGGTCCAGGTGCGGCCACTTCGTCTGCGTGACGCCTCCACGTGGGTCGAGGTGCGGCTGCGCAACGCCGACTGGCTGGCGCCGTGGGAGGCGACCCCACCCGGAGTGATGATGGTCCGCGAGACCTGGGCGCAGCGCCAGACCCTCTCGATCTACCGTCAGATGTGGCACCGCCTGCGCCAGCAGGCCCGGCTCGGCGCCACGTTGCCGTTCGCGATCACCTTCGAGGGGCGGCTCGTCGGTCAGGTGACCGTGTCCACAATCGTGCGCGGGGCGTTCAACAGCGCTCAGGTCGGCTATTGGATCGATAGCGAGTACGCCGGTCGAGGCATCACGCCGACCGCGCTCGCGCTCGTCGTCGACCACTGTTTCGGGCCGGTCGGGCTGCACCGGGTGGAAGCGAATGTGCGCCCGGAGAACGCCGCGAGCCGGCGGGTGCTCGCGAAGCTCGGCTTCCGCGAGGAGGGGCTGCACCGGCACTTCCTCGCCATCGACGGCCGCTACCACGACCACATCGGATTCGCGCTGACGACCGAGGACGTCCCCGAGGGCCTGGTGCACCGCTGGCGGGAGACCCGGTACAGCCGGCCCTGAGCGGCCGCCGCGCCGCCTGACGGTGCCGCGCCTGACGGTGCCGCGCCTGACGGTGCCGCGCCTGACGGTGCCGCGCCTGACGGTGCCGCCGCGCCTGAAACCGATGCCTGGATCCATGGCTTGCGTGACACGTTCCACTCCGCCACCGGGACGGTGTCGGTTACCAGATGTAGTCCCTTCTCGTCACCGCCCGTCGTTCCGGATCTCAATCCGGTGACAAAGTGAAGGTCATGACCGGATACCGATGCTCTCTACGAGGGCTTCCATAGGTCATACGCGGTCCTGGTGGGGTGCCACGGTGCGTTTTGACGACCACACATCCACCACCGACCATCCGGTTGCGGATGCGACACGCGGGCTCCGGGTCGGTGACCACGTGGATTTCGCTCACTAGCGTCGACTACGAAATCGCAATCGTTGGTGTCGAGAAGAGGCTCCTCATGGTCAGAGCGCCCGCATCCGCCGCGCTCGCCGCGGATGGTGCGCATCCAGTGGGTGGTGGGTGGGACGCGTTTCCCGCGGCGTTCCCTCCCCCCGATGACGGCGAACACCGCGGAGACCACAGATCCCGCGAGATTGACAACGTAACCACAGGAGCGGGTGGGAGTATGGGGGCGGGCGGGATCATGGTGGTCGATGATGGGAT
>NZ_CDWWXA010000189.1:3910-7265 GCF_977971845.1 Frankia sp. CeCAU1
GTATGGGGGCGGGCGGGATCATGGTGGTCGATGATGGGATCGACCAGGGTCGTGCAGGTGTGGTCCGATGAGCGCGTTGATCTGGGTGGCGATCGTCGCGGTCTGGGGATTCGTGCTGATCCCGATGTGGCTGCGCCGTCACGACACGACGGCGCAGCAGCGGTCCACCGAGCGTTTCACGGTTGCGATGCGGGTGCTCTCCCGACGGCCGCCCGGCCGGGGCGGTGCCGTCGTCGATCGTTTCGGCGGCGATCATGGCGGCGTCTTCACCGTGGGAGGAACGGGAATGTCGCACGCGGAATTCTTCGATGGACCGGTCGACCTCGCGGAGCTCGGGGATTCGGTGTCCGCCGAGCCGTCCCGGGAGGCCGGAGCCCCCGGCGGGCAGCCGGTCGTCCCCGGGATGCCCATCGCGGCCGGCACGCCGATCGTCGAGGACGCTTCGACCGGTGGCGTGTTGCTATCCGGTGGCGGGTCTGCTGGCGAGGATCCGGAGGGCGGGGGCTCGGAGGACGGGTGCCCCGGCCGCCCACGGTGGTCGGGTGCGCACCCCGACGATCCGCGGGTGGATGTTCCTCCGCGCGGTCCCGAGCGTCGGGCGGACGCCGAGCGTGCCGCCCTGATGCGGGTGCGTCGGCAGCGCCTGCTCGTCCTGCTCGTCCTGCTTGCGGTGAGCATCGTGCTGGCCGCCGTCCTCGGCGGGCTGTGGATCGCCGGGCACTTCCTCGTCGATGCCGTACTCGGCGCGTACCTCGTTCATCTTCGCCGGTCGGCGCAGACCGAGCGGCGGCTGGCCACCGCGCGTGCGGCGATAGACCGGCGGATCGAGGCCGAGCGGGCCGCCCGGCGCCGACGGCCCCCGATCGGGTCCTCCTTCGCCTACCGGCAGCGTCAGCCGGGACCGGACTCCCTGGAGGAGCGGGTTGGCCAGCAGCCGGTGGAGGAGCTCACCGACGAGGAGCTCGCGATCGCCTGCGCCGAGACGATCGACCTCGGCGCTCTGGCGGCTGGTCAGCCGGGCCTGGACGAGGGCGCGGAGGAGGACGATCTCGCCCGGTTCGCCGAGTACCCCGAGACGGGCTACGGCGAGACCGGTGTGGACGGTGTGGACGGTGTGGACGGTGTTGTCGGTGTGGACGTGGCCTCGGCCCGGCCGGCCATCCGGTCCGCGCCCCGCGTGGGCACGCGCTCGACCACCTCACGCCCCGGCCGGGTACAGGTGAACCCCCCGGGGACGCACGGTGGGCTGGTGGCTCCCACCGGGATCATGCCCTCGGGTACGGCGACGCCGGCCGGGCCGACGGACGATGCGTCACCGGCGGGCGGGAACGTTGTGGGGGACACGTCCGGCGAACTCGACCCGCTGCTGCGACGGCACGCGGTGGGGAGCTGATCCGCGGGGCCGACGCTTGCGACCGCCCGGACCGGGGCACCGTCGGCTCCGGCGAGCGGAATCGGGAACAGGACGATGTGGATGGGCCGTCCGTTCGCCCGGGCGGTGAGAAGTCGATCGAGACTGGTCAGGTTCTCTACGATGACGGCACCGGCCCCACCCAGAATCCGGTGGGCCGCGAGACTGACATCCTGGCCCGGTCCGGGTGTCCGATCAACGCTGAGCGCATCGATACCGACCGTCCGGACACCCGCGTTGACGAGGGCCCGCGCGGTGTCCGGCGCGAGATAGGGATGTCGTAGGTACCCGTCGTGGCCCCAGTGGACGGACCATCCTGTGACGATGAGGACGACGACATCGTGAGGAAACGGGCGGGTAAAGGGGCCCGATAGCACCTCCGGGCCGATCGCAGCCTGTGGACCGTAGCCCCGCGCGTCCAGCAGAACCGCGGGTCCGGTGAAACGTTGTAGCGGAACCTCGTCAAGCCTGGGCAGCGAGTCGTCGATGTGGAAGGGGGCGTCGACATGCGTGCCCGTCTGTGATCCCAGGTGCAGGCGCTGCACGTTGACGCCGGACTCGGCCGTGGTCAGTGCCGGTGACACGTCGACCTCGGGATCCCCCGGGTAGACGGGCATGCCGGTCACGATGGGTACCGACAGATCGATCAGCTCGGTGCTCACGAGACGATGATCTCCATCCGGTGTCCGCCCCCGGAGCCCGGGGCGGCCGAAGGCGGGCCGAGGGGGCCAGGCGGGCCGAGGGGGCCAGGCATGCCCAGGATCCCAGGAGGCAACACTCCCCGAGGACGTCACTCCCCGAGGACGTCACTCCCCGAGGACGTCACTCCCCGAGGACGTCACTCCCCGAGGACGTCACTCCCCGAGGACGTCACTCCCCGAGGACGTCACTCCCCGAGGACGTCACTCCCCGACCCCATCCGATGCCGCCATTACGGGGTCATGGGAGAGTCTGGGAGAAATAATCAGTGCGTCTGTGTATGGGCGCTGTCAGAGCTAGGGGGAGTCGTGGCCAAAGGTGACAACGCCGGGTGGACCCACGGCTCGGTGGTGCCGGACTGGGCGCCGCCGAACGTCGACCTGAAGAGCGACGTTCCGCACTCGGCGCGGGTCTACGACTACATACTCGGCGGCAAGGAAAACTTCCCGGCGGACCGGGCTGCGGCCGCGGAGTTCACCAGGAGTATGCCCAACCTACCCACGTCCATGCGGGCCAACCGGAACTTCATGGTCAGGATGGCCCGCGTCCTGGCGGCGGAGCACGGCATCCGGCAGTTCCTGGATATCGGTACCGGGCTGCCGACCGCGCCGAACCTACATGAGGTCGTCCAGGAGGTCGCGCCGGAATCGCGGATTCTCTATGTCGACAACGACCCCATCGTGTTGGTGCACGCCCGAGCACTGCTCGCCAGCACCCCCGAGGGCCGGACCGACTATCTCGACGCCGACTTCCGCAACCCGGAGGGGATCCTGGAGTCCGAGCAACTGCGGGAAACTCTCGACCTGGGCCGGCCTATGGCGGTCAGTCTGATCGCGATCGTGCAGTTCATCACTGATGACGCGATCGTTCAGGATATCATCGGCCGGCTCATGCGCCCGCTGCCGGCGGGGAGCATCCTGGCGCTGTCGACCGCCACGGCCGACAGCGCGCCCGAGGAAGCCCGCGCCGGGGAGGCCGCATACAACGCCAACGGCATTCCGCTGATCGCGCGCGATAAAAGCACGGTCGAGCGTTTCTTTGACGGGCTGGAACTGCTTGACCCCGGAGTAGTGCTCGTCCACCACTGGCATCCCGACGAGGAGGCGGCTGCGCTGGACGATGCCCACGTGTACATGTATGGCGGAATCGCCCGGAAACCGTAGCCCGCGCGCCTCGCCGTCCATGACACTGCGGATATGCGAGATCTCGCCCGGCCGGTAGGTGGTCAGCCGCTAGTGGAGCGTG
>NZ_CDWWXA010000190.1:0-4253 GCF_977971845.1 Frankia sp. CeCAU1
GGGTTCGGGGAAACCCCCATGTCACGGGGGTTGGATGGGGCTACTCTCGTGCGCGCGGGGACGGGGCAGCAGGCCGGCGGGCCGGGCCCTCAGAGCTGGGGTCGCGCCCAGCTCGGTCCCCGCGTCAGCGCGCAGAGTGTGCCGTCGGGCCGCCCTTGCGCTCAGGCAGCCGGCGGTAGCGGGCTACCGGGCCACCCGCAGTCGAGTGCGCCTTGTCGTGAGCCCACTTCTTCCACTTCGGCGAGCTCTTCGCCTTGGCCATGAACAGGCTTGTCGCCACTGGGCCCGGCTCGCGAAGCCGCGGGGATGGTCAGGCACAGCGTTCATCACCTCCGGGGCGCGAGGGCGCGCGGTAGAGCCGGTCAGGACGTGCCCGTGGTGCGCCTGCGTGGCGACTGCCGGCGGCGCGGGGGCGGCTGGGGGCGGCGCCGGGCGCCCGGGTTCGGCCGCCGGTGTGGCGCGGCTTCCCTCTCGGCCTCCCGGCTGGCGGCCTGCCGCTGCCGCATCCGGGCCTGATGTCGCTGATGGGCGGCGCGATACTCCGGGGTTGACGTCTGCCCTCGGGACAGTCTGCGGCGGTGTGCCTGCGCGAGACGTTCGTCGCGGCTGGCGGCTTCCTGCTCACGCTGGTGTCGGGCTTGGGCGCGGGCCCGGTCGACGTCACCGCCGAGGCCACTGTTCAACGCGCGGGTCCGCTGGACGTCGCGGTGCTGCCGGTGCGCCTGGGCTGCGGCGCCGAGGGTGGTCCGCGGCGGGGCGTTGCGGTCGCGGACACCGACGCGGACGGGGCCGATGCGGACGCTGCGGTCCTGCTGGCCGCCGCCGTGGGTGGCCCAGTAATGGCGGAGGCCGGCGGCGATCGCGGCCCGTGCGGCGACGGAGGCGGGACGGCGGGCCATCAGCGGTCCTCCCTGGTCAGAACAGTGTTGACTTCCTCTCCGCCCTGAAGGGCGGAGATTCCCGTCTGCTACGCCCCGGTTGGGGTGAGCTTCGGGTGGGTTCCCGCTTCGCCGCGCGGTGCCGGCACGAATGCCGGTCTTACCCGCACAGCCCTTCACCCCCGGCCTGAAGGCCGGAGCACTGGGCCGCAACTTGGTAGCACTTCGTGCACAGGCCCGTACGGTTGCGCGCGCCAAGGGGCGCTTCGCAGCCGTCGCCCGAGCAGGTACGATCGGTCACGTCGACTCCAACCAGTCGGCCATGCCCCGGGAGTGTTTGCGGCACTCGCCGGGGTCTTTTATTCGCTTATGCGTTCGATCCTACACGAAAAAGTCAGCGGAAGAACTCGCGGAAAGCCTCCGCCAATGCTGCCTGGAGGGCTCCCGGAGGAACCGCGTCCGTGATGTATTTGGCTTGCCTTCCAGGTAGGTGGCGATAGGTCAGATTCTGGTGCTGGATAGCGCCGTACGGCTGCCCGTATGCTACGGTCACGCTGTGGTCGGTCATGGTCATCTTTCCGGTCCGCAACAGATGCCCCTCCCGCAACGGCACGATCGCCTGAGACCGGGCCAGCCACTGATGCCCAGCCTTCTGCAACGCCCTGCGGCGCACGATCGGGATCCGGGCCAGCACCCGGGTCCCGCGCCAGTCCGCACGGACCCGGAAACCGCTGGACGCCATCAGCGACGCCGCTTCGCCGCGAGCGCGGCGAGACTCGGCGGCATCGCCGCCGCCTTCACCTTCGGCATCTCAAATTGCAGACGCAGCCTGGCTTCCCGCGCCTGCGGGCTACGCGCGCCATAAGCTGCGACCGCACCGCCGAGGGCATTCGCGAGCGGCGCATGCGCCTTGCGCCTCTCCCGGCCCAACGACTCGACCTCAGCCTGACCCCCGAAGTGCCGAGCCTGCACCTCCGCGTGCCGCGCACGCCTCGCCGTCGAACCCTCGTACAACTCCTCGGTGTCCCGAACCGCCGCCGCTTTGGTCTTGTGAGGCTGGCTGGCCCACGCGTCGGCATGAACGTCCGTGACCCGCCAGTGGCCACGCCATTTCGTCAGCTCATACCGACCGTCCGCCGTCCGATTCCCGTTCCATCCCGGGTCGCCGGCACCGTTGCTCGGGGCGTCGTGGAGACGCATCGCGTGATGGGCCCACGCGCCGGCCTTCGACCGCAGGTGCATGCCCTTCTTGCCGTGCCGGCGACGGCCGATCCACGCGCCGAGCGCCTCCGGGTCGTGGACGTTGGGATCGGCGCGGAGCTTCGCCATCAGCGCGGCACCGCGAGGGGCGGGCTTCTTCACAGCAGCTCCTACACGGCGCGTTCGACGGTCTCGCCGGGTCGGCGGACCTGCTCCCGGGATGAGTAGCGCAGTAGCTGCGGGTTCGCGGCGAGGAACGCCCGCAGGTCACCCTGCCGGCGGCGCACCTCGTCTCGGGCCCGGCGGAGTGCGGCCGGGTCGGCGCCGGACTCCTGCGCGGCCACGAGGGCACGCTTCGCGGCGCGGATCTTCCGTTCGTGGGCGCGCTGCTTCTGGGTGGCAGCGTAGCCCTCGGGGTCCGGTCGGGCCGGTTCCATCGCCTCGACCACGCCCCGCGAGGACACGGGCAGCAGCCCATGCCGGCAGTTCGGGTGACCGAAGCCCCTCTCGTACGCCTGCTCGATGGTCGCGTACACCCGCACGCCGCGCGGCGGCTTCGCCCCGTCACGGATCGACAACACCTTGCCCTCGAAAGGCCGGCACTTCTCGCATTCGTAGGGGATGTTCGGCACGGCGACGCAGGTGATGCCCTGCGCCCGGTAGGTGTCGAGAGCGCCGGCGATGGTCGCGCGGGCGAACGCGGCGCGCATCGCCATCTCCGCGTAGGACTCGATACGCCACCTGCGTCCGGCCTTGTCCGTGAACCCGCTGACACCCTCCTCCGCGAACCGGGCGAGGGCCCGCTGCGATGCTTCCAGCCGTGTCGCCTGGCCCGCCAGCGCGGGCGCGTGCACCTCGGCGACGATCCGCCGGTAGATGTCGTCCACCCCGCGCAAAATCTGGGGGTGGAACTCGCGGATCAGTCGGTCGGCGAGGTCGTCACGCAGCGGCGGGCGGATCGGCAACGCCCTGCCCCGGCCCCCGGGCGGCTCCCGGCGGGGTTTCTGGTCGACGTCCAAGCGACGCAGGCGGGCCAGCTCGCGGGCGGCCTCGTCAGCGCCGATCTGCCATGCCTCTTCGACGAGCGCGGGCATCTCCCGGCGGAGCTGTGCGTCCAGTCGGGCGAGGAGGCGTTGCGCGGCCCGGCGGAGCGCGCCACGTTTTCCCAGGGCGGCGCCGAGGCTGCCCTGCCCGCGGCCGACCGCGCGGGAGATCTTGGCGACCAGGCCGAGCTCAAGGTCTTCGTAGGCGCGGCGGATCTGCTCGCCGAGGTGGGACGCGTCGTCCGGGGTGGGGGCCATCCGACCCCCAGGGTTCTATTTGCCGCGGCTGCGCAGCCAGGCATCTTCCCGGCTGTAGCCCGGATCGCCAGGCTTGAGGATCACTATCGCGTCGCCGATCGCTGTCTTGCCGTCGCCGACGGTTCGGGGGGCGCGGATCGATCCGTCAGGGAGCCGTGTAGGGAGCATGCCGCGCATCCTAGACCAGGGTGTCGAGGAACTCTCCGAGTTCCCGGCCCAACGTTTCGGCCTGTTCGTCGAGCCCGGTTTTGCCGTTGGGTGCGCCGAGCCCTTGGGCGATTTTCTGGGCACGGTCCGGGTCGTACCGGTGGGCCATCCACTGGGCGTAGCCCTCCGCGAACGCCTCCCGCTGACCGACCCCGTTCGTCTGCGTGAAATACCAATAAAAAAGATCA
The DNA here is from genome assembly GCF_977971845.1 of Frankia sp. CeCAU1. Lineage (NCBI taxonomy): Bacteria > Bacillati > Actinomycetota > Actinomycetes > Frankiales > Frankiaceae > Frankia > Frankia sp. CeCAU1. The sequence goes on from NZ_CDWWXA010000190.1 coordinate 3,775, forward strand.
TGCCATTTTGCTTCGGCTATGATCGGCCAGACCGGCAGCCTACGGTTCTGCGACGGGAACCCCAGTGCATGATCTAACGCATGGGCGGCCTCGTGCTGGGCTGTGGACGCTGATCCGCCGTCGATTGTGCCGATCGCGGCCACCCGGGGGGTGGTGATGTACAGGCCGAGGGTGTCAACGTACTTGGTGCCCCACACCCGGTCGATCAGATCCTGCCGGTTGTGGGCCCGGTACACGTCGGCCGTCCGGCCTCGGGCGATGAGGATCCCACCGCCGTCGACCTCGGCGAAGTGGCGGGCGAGGCGCCGCTGATGGTCGGCGGGCATCGCGTCCAGGTCGATCAGTGCCTGCTGTACGGCGGGATCGTCGCGGTCCTTGACTCGGAGCCGGTCGCCGTAGACGCCACGGAGGCGCTGTTCGGCCTGTTCCCATTCGTGCGGGGTGCGGCCAGCGCGGTGCCGGCCTTCCCTGCGGCGGCC
>NZ_CDWWXA010000190.1:4550-7323 GCF_977971845.1 Frankia sp. CeCAU1
GAACGGGACAGCCGGGGCGCCGCCGGTGCCGTCGGTGGTGGCGAACCGGCCGAGCCGGTCCCGTTTGTAGGTGCGGGCCTTGCGGGCGAGGTGGGCGAGCTTCGGGCGGGCCACCACACCCCCCGAAGATCACATCACTGGTAGCGCCGCGGACAGCCGCCGGGCGGCGATCTCGCAGTGCCGCTCGTCCGCCTCTATGCCAATCGCGCGTCGTCCGAACGTGCGGGCGGTCGCTAGGGTGGATCCGGAACCCGCGAACAGGTCGAGCACGAGGCCGCCAGATGGGCAGGAATAGCCGATCAGTGGCTTGAGGATCCCGGCTGGCTTCTCGGTGGGGTGCAACGCCCGTCCTCGGAGGCCTGGGACGGGGATCACCGAACGCATCAGCCGGGTATCGCCGTAGGAGTAGACGTTGGCGCCGATCGCTCCCGTGTGGGCCGGTGGCAGCTTGCGGTGGATGAGCCGCCCCCTCTCCCTCCGCTCTCCGGGTTCCCGCTGGGGATCCTTGTAGATGTCGCGCCAGGGGCCGCGGTACCAGTGGACGGCATACTCATGAACCCGCCGGAACCGGTCGGCGGCGAAATTCGTCCCGGTGCGTTTCTGCCACACGACATCCTGGGAAAGTTTCCAGGCTGCAAGGTCGTCCCGGCGGGCGAGGAACATGCGCAACGATCCGAACACCCACATCGACGAAGCCGCGCGGGCGGCGAGATCAGGCCAGCCGGAGGGCCAGCGGTCCCATGCCAGCGAGGTCTCCCCGTAGGGCGGGTCGGTGACGATGCAGTCTGCGGAGAGCTGGTCGGCGTGCTCGGCGAGGAGCTCGAGAGCGTTGGCGTGGTACAGGGTGACCGTGCCGTCCGACCAGTACGGGACCGGGAGGGACATCGAGTCGGCTCCTACTGGACGCTGTCGTTGCCGTCGTCCTGCCTGGGGTCGCTCTGGTCGCCGCTGCCGTCGTCCATCGGGCCCTGCCCAAACGGGGCGCCACCGAGGGGCTGTTCGGCGCCTATGCCCATCGGGTCCGGTGGGGCGTCCGCTTTGCCGTCCTCGTCCATGCGGGCGAGCTCGTCCTGCACCTGGTCCTCATCCCAGTCGGGATGCAACATTTTGACCAGCGTGTATTTGGATGCCGCGCTCGCAGCGAAGATCGCCTGTGCGGTCTGGGCGAGGGTGAGCATGTCCGCGTCGGCGAGCGCGGGCCAGGTCAGTTCCGGTGGCCCGTCGGGGATGACCGGGGCAGCGGGGGCGTTGGGGTCGACGATCGCGTTCGGGTCCTGATCGTCCGCCATCGGATCGGCGGTGGGCTGCTGCTGGGCGCGGGCGAGCGCGCCGAGCGTCGGACCCTGTCGGCCCGGCTTCCCGGCCTGCGGGGCCTGTCCGGGCTTGGCCGGGGGCTGCCCAGGCGCGCCGACGGGCGGAGCGCCCTGCCCGCCGTCCTGCTGCTGCCCGGGCGCCGGATTCTTCCCGAACGGCGGCTTGCCCTTGCCGAACGGACGGCGCTTCCCCGCCTGCGGCTGGGCGGCGTCGTCCTGTTCGTCCTCGCCGTCCTGGCCCTGCTGCGCGCCGGGCTTGGCCGCGGTCTTCGCGTCGCCCGGGGCCGGCTTCGTGCCCGGCGGGCCCGGTGCGGGTGTGGGCTGCTTGCCGGCGAGGGGCTTCTGCCCGCCGGTGCCCGTGTCCTTCCCGGGTTCGGCCGGAGCGTCTCCGTCCTGCTGCTGGCCGGGTTTCGGCGGGGTGTCCGCGGCCGGTGGCGGGGCTTGGACGCCGGCGAGCTGTGCGTCGAGCAGCAGCCACGTGTAGAAGAGGTCCGACAGGGCATGATCCCAGTAGCGGATCTTCTTCTCGCGGGTCATCACCGAGCGGCGTTCCCGGGCGTTGACTTCGGTCGCAGTCGTGGCCGTGCCTTCAGAGTCCGAGCCGAACGTCTGCGCCGAGTAGCCGGCGCCCCGGACGATCTGGTCCATCAGTGTGCGGGCGGTCCGCTCGTGCTCGTCCACCCGTATCTGGAACTGCGTCGCCGTGATCTGCGGCGGGCCGCCCGGGACGGGCAGCAGGTTGAGGGTGGTGTAGACCTCCCGGTCCTCGTCGAAGCCGGCGCCTTTGCCCTTGCCGAGGTTCTCCAGGTACTGCTCGGGCACCTGGATGCGCGCCTTCCCCAGGCGGATGTCGCGCATCCAGGACGTCATCACTTCGTCGAGCTGGTCCATCAGGGCGAGGACGGGCGGGGTGTAGTCGGAGCGGCCGAGCGGGGCGAGTTGCGGGAGACGGCGCCACTGGGGGGCGGGGCGCATGTTCGGGATGTAGCAGGCCGTCAACCGGCCCTCGACGGTGGCGATCTTGTTGCCGTCTTCGAGGGACTCGACGAGCCCTTCGAGGTCGGGCGCTTCGGACAGCGGAATCTGCCGTCCGAGGTTGTCCCGGTCACCCTCGTACAGGCCGTGCAGGATGACGCCGCGTTCGTGGCGCTCAAGGTGGCGGACCACCTTGCCGCGGGACTGCTGCGGGTCAGCAGAGACCAGCTCGCGCCAGAACGTGACCGCCCACAGCCGCCCGTAGCGGAACTCCGGGACGGCGCTGTCGGGGTGGACGACATCAATCCACGGGCCGTCCTGGAGATCCTCGTCCCAGACGAGACGGAGGTAGACCCCGCTGAGCGCGGCGGCGATCTCGGCGGCTTCCAGAAGTGTTGCGTCCAACATGGACGCTTCGCGGAGCTGGTCGAACCTCGTCTGTGCCGGGTCGGGGGGGACGTCGGGGGCGTCGACCGGGTCCGCTT
>NZ_CDWWXA010000191.1:0-7007 GCF_977971845.1 Frankia sp. CeCAU1
GGTGAGACGGGCGGCCCAGGCCACGAAGCCGGGGGCCGTCGGACGGCGCCGCGCCCCTGGCCGGAAGCAGGCTGGCCGGAACCGGACTGGCCGGGTGTGCCGGTCTTCGGTGGCGTCGACCGCTTCGATGATTCCGGGGTGTCCGCCGCGGCTGGCCGGGCGGGAGCCGGCGGCACCGACCGCTGCCCGCCGCCCACGGACCGCGCCGGTGAAGCTCCTCCCAAGGGTGGAACCGACGTCGGCGGGATACGGCCGGTACCCTGCCGCGGGGCGGCAACCGCGCTCCCCGCGCTCCCGGGGTTTCCCGGCTTTCCGAGGTTTCCCGGCTTTCCGAGGTTTCCCGGCTTTCCGGGATTCTCTGTCTTTGTCGTGCTCTGCGGGCTTCCGGCCCGCTCCGCACCGCTCCGGCCGGCCGGATCCGCATCAGCCGAACTCGCACTCGCTGCTCGTCCGCCCTGGGAGGAGGTCGGATTCGGCGCACGGGCGGACGTGGCAGCCGCGTTCCTCCCGGCCCCCGGGCGCGGTGCGGTCTTCTCCGTGGTCCCACCGCTCTGCCCGGTCCGGGGTACTCCGGTTTCGGGATTGGCCGCGGCGTCGCCGTTCGTCGACCGGGCGTCGGACGCCTGACCGTCCGTCCCACTTCCCTGCTCGGCCATCCCATCACTTCCTGACATACACCGTGTGCAACAGGCCGCCGGCCGACCCGGTACGGACCGGAGGCGGCCGGGCCCGGGCCGTACCACGCCCCCAGCTTGTCCGCCTAGGCCCAGCTGGGCCTCATCATGACAGTCATCGGTCCACGCCTGACATGTGCCAGAACGGCAACGGCACAACGGGGGCCGCACCGACGGGCCGCCGGTGACCGGCGGACTCGGCGTCGGCGCGGCTCGGGGTGCTCGAGGTATGCCAGTTCTCGGTCAGGGATCAAAGATCAGGGATGCGACGCTGACGCCAGACGGTGGGGTCAGATGGCCTCCCCGATGCGATGGACCCGCATCATGTTGGTCATGCCGGCCACGCCCGGCGGCGTCCCGGCGACGACGACCACCAGTTCACCCGGCTTGCATCGGCCAATATGGAAGAGGGCGCTGTCGACCTGGCGGACCATCTCGTCCGTGCTGTCCGCGAACGGCACGAGGAAGGTTTCCACGCCCCAGAAGAGCGCCATCTGGTTGCGAACAGCCGGAATCGGCGTGAAGGCCAGCACCGGGACCTCGGTACGGTACCGGGCGAGTCGCCGGGCCGTGTCACCACTGAGGGTGTGGGCCACGAGGTAACGGGCGCCGACCGCGGCTCCTACCGACGCGGCGGCCTGGGCGAGTGCCCCACCGAGCGTGCGCGGTTCGGTCCGCAGGGGCGGTATCCGGCCGAGGTCGGCCTCGGCGGTCTCGATGATGCGCGCCATGGTGGCCGTGGCCTCGATGGGGTAGGCACCGACGCTCGTCTCCGCCGACAGCATGATCGCGTCAGCGCCGTCCAGGACGGCGTTGGCGCAGTCACTGGCCTCGGCACGGGTCGGCCGCGGCGCGCTGACCATGGACTCGAGCACCTGGGTCGCGACGATCACCGGCTTGGCCCGCTCCCGGGCCTGGCTGACGGCGCGCTTCTGCACGAGCGGCACGTCCTCGAGCGGCAGCTCGACCCCGAGATCGCCACGGGCGATCATCAGACCGTCGAACGCCTCGATGATCTCGTCGAGCTCGGCGACCGCCTGCGGCTTCTCGATCTTGGCGTGGACCGGAACCCGGATCCCCACCTCATCCATGATCGCATGCACCGCCGCAGCGTCCACGGCGCTCCGGACGAAGGACAGTGCAACCATGTCCACCCCAAGGTTGAGAGCGAACCGCAGGTCAGCGGCGTCCTTCTCGGTGAGCGCCGGGACGGTGAGCGCGGCGTTGGGAATGTTCATCCCCTTGTGGTCGCTCACCGGCCCGCCGACAACGACCGTGGTGTGGACGTCGGTGTCAGTCACCCCGTCAATCTGCAGGACCAGGCGGCCGTCGTCGACCAGGACGCGATCCCCGGCCGCGACGTCGCCCGGCAGGCCCGGGTAGGTCGTGCCGACCTGATGCTGATCGCCGGGAACATCACGGATCGTGACGGTGAACCGCTGACCGGGCAGCAGGGTGACCCCGCCGTCGGCGAAGTTCCCCAGCCGGATTTTCGGTCCCTGGAGGTCGGCGAGCGTGCCGACGCTGCGGCCGGCCGCCTCCGCGGCCTCGCGCACCCGCGCGTAAGTGACGGCATGCTGTTCGTGTGTTCCGTGGGAGAAGTTCAGTCGGGCAATGTCCATTCCCGCGTCGACGAGGGCCCGGACCTTCTCTGGCGAGCTGGTCGCGGGGCCGAGGGTACAAACAATCTTGGCTCTACGGGGCACACCCAGAGCCTAAGTACTGATCGTCGGTCATTGCACACGGGGGCCACCGGGAGGCGCGCGCGGCGGCCCGAGAAGTAGTCAGATCAGGCGTATCCGTTATATGCTGCACGTGGTCGCGCGGCGGCGTACCGTTCATATCGTCCGCGCCACACCCCTGTCGGTTGACGCGTGTGATACGGGAAAGACGGCAAGGGCGCCGGACGTTCCTGGGATCCGCTTCCTCGGATGCGGAAGTCGGTAGGGCACGATCGAGTCCCCCCGGAGCCGATATGAAACAAAATCCCGCCATCCACCGCCAGCCGTCCGGCGACATCGACATCGCCGTCGCCGACGTCATGGCTCCCGCCGAGACCAGCGTCGTCGCCTCGGAGGTGCACGCCGGCAGCGCGGCCGGCGAGAGCTCCCCCACGGCCGCAGCGCTTCGTTCGGCCGAGCCCGGATCTTAGTGTCGCCACGACGGGCGGCCGTGGGCGGCGACCGGCCGCGGACCACGGCCGGTCGCCGCCCACCTGTCGGGTCGGCGCGACGCCGGCCGCCCGAACGTGGCGCGCCCGGATGTGGCCCGGGAGTCAGACCCCGACCGGTGGGGCACTGGCCCCTTCGGCCCACCCCGCACCAGCACCGACGGGCGTGACCGGGGCGAACTGGGTCCGGTACAACTCGGCATAGAGCCCGCCGCGGGCCAGCAGCTCCTCATGGGTCCCGCTCTGCACGATCCGCCCGTCGTCGACCACCAGAATGCGGTCGGCGTCGCGCACCGTGGACAGCCGGTGCGCGATGACCAGGGATGTCCGTCCCACCAGCGCGGCGGTCAGCGCCTGCTGCACGCCGGCCTCGGACTCGCTGTCGAGGTGCGCGGTGGCCTCGTCCAGCACGACGATGCCCGGTTCGCGCAGCAGCAGCCGGGCGATGGCCAGCCGCTGCTTCTCCCCGCCGGACAGGCGGTAGCCCCGGTCACCGACGACCGTGTCCAGGCCGTCCGGCAGGGAGCGCACGAGCGGCCCGATCCGCGCCGCGCCCAGAGCGGTCCACATCTGCTCGTCCGAGGCGTCCGCCCGGGCGAAGGCCAGGTTCGCGCGGATGGTGTCGTGGAACAGATGCGCGTCCTGGGTGACCACACCGACAGCGGACCGCAGGGACCGAAGGGTGAGATCGCGGACGTCGTGCCCGCCGATGCGTACCGACCCCGACCGCACGTCGTACATGCGCGGAACGAGCTGGCTGATCGTCGTCTTGCCCGCTCCGGACGGGCCGACCAACGCGATCACCTGCCCCGGCTCGACCCGGAAGGTGACATCGTGCAGCACCGGCGTGGGCACCCGCGGGTCGAGTACGGCGACCGACTCCAGCGACGCCAGGGAGACCTCGTCGGCGGCCGGATAACGGAAACCGACATGATCGAACTCGATGGTCGCCGCGCCGGCCGGCAGATCGACAGCGCCCGGCCGGTCGGCGATCGCCGGCTCCAAATCGAGCACCTCGAAGACCCGCTCGAAGGACACCAGCGCCGTCATGACGTCGACGTGCACGTTGGAGAGCTGGGTGAGCGGCCCGTAGAGTCGTCCGAGGTAGGCCGTGAGCGCGACCAGGGTACCGACCTCCAGGCTGCCCTGGGCAGCGAACCGACCGCCTATCCCGTAGACGATCGCGGTCGCGAGCGAGGCGACCAGGGTGAGCGAGACGAAGAATATGCGGCCGTACATGGCCTGGGTCACCCCGATGTCACGCACCCGCCCGGCCCGAACACGGAAGTTCTCGTCCTCCCGTTCTGCCGAACCATACAGTTGCGCGAGCATCGCTCCGGACACGTTGAATCGTTCCGTCATCGTCGTGTTCATCTCGGCGTTCAACCCGTAGCTCTCCCGGGTCAGCCTGGCCAGGCGGGGCGCCAACAAGCGGGCCGGAATAATGAATACCGGCAGCAACACGAGCGAAACGAGGGTGATCCGCCAGGACAGCACCAGCATCGCGGCGAGCACGAATCCGGCGGACAGAATATTCGACAGCACCGACGACAGCGTGTTGGTGAACGCCGACTGCGCGCCGAGCACGTCGTTGTTCAACCGGCTGATGAGCGCCCCGGTCTGGGTCCGGGTGAAGAAGGCGAGTGGCTGGCACTGCACGTGCCGGAACACCTGGCTGCGCATCTCGTAGATCAGACCCTCGCCGATCCGGGCCGAGAACCAGCGCTGCGCGAGCGACAGACCGGCGTCCAGGAACGCCAGGCCCGCGACGACCGCGGCGAGCGCCTGCACGAACCCCACCCGGTGGCGCACGATGCCGTCGTCGATGATCGTCTTGAAGATCATCGGAACAACCGCGCCGACAGCCGAGCTGAGCACGATGAGCGCGAGAAAGTAGGCGAGCTGCCGCCGATGGGGGCGGGCGAAGGCGACGATCCTGCGCAGGGTGCCAGGCCGCAGCGAGGTCCGGGTGACCGAACGGTCCTGTTGGAAGGTACGCATCGTGGACCAACCGTCCGTTCCCGGTCGCATCAGCCCTCCCTGGCGGCGGTGCTTGGTGTGTAACGAGGTAAGCAGGAATTGCGGACGGGCATTCCCGCAGCGGATGCGGCCCGTCGGGCGTGCTGGCTGCCGCTCACCCCGCCGCGGGGTCGTCACCGGCAGCGGAGCGGGCGATGACGACGCGTTCCCAGGCCTCGTCCTCGGCCCGCTCGTCGAGACGGCCGGAGCGGGTGGCGGGACGGGAACGCCGCGCGCCGTGCATCAGCGCCTTCACCTCGGCCGCGATGTCGCGGGGAACCGCGAGGAGCGCCGCGACCAGCACGCCGACCTGCTCGTCCAGCAGCTCACGCGGCAGGACCCGCTGGGCCAGCCCGATCCTGGCCGCTTCGTCGGCGGCGAGCTCGCGGCCGGTCAGGCAGAGGTCCAGGGCATTCGCGTATCCGAGGAGCTCGACCAGCGGACCCATGGCACCGGCCGCGGGCAGGAGGCCGTCACGCGCCCAGGTCAGCCGGAAGCGCGCATCCGCGGCGAGGACCCGCAGGTCACAGGCGACCGTCACCGCGAGACCGAGGTCGCCGACCGTCGTGTCCACGACGGCCACACTGATCAGGTCGGACCGGTCGGAGACCCGCCCCATCGCGTCGCGCCACGCGCGATAGCCCGCAGCCGGGGACAGCCGCCCCACGGCGTCCGCAGGTCCTCCCTCGCCCATCCGGGGTGCGGGGTCGGTGAGGTCAGCGGCCGGCGGGGGGCGATGACCCATCCGGACAACCAGGACCCGGACCTCACCGGTCAACCGACGCAGTTCGCCGGCCAGCGCCGACGCGAGAGCCGGGAACGAGCCGGCCCCGCCGGTATCATCGAGGTCCGTCATCCCGATCGTGACGAGAGGCCCGGCGACCCGCACGCGCAGCCCGGCCGCCGCCGCCGCTACAGCGGCGGCGGGGACCGCCATGATTCAGGCGCTTTTCTTCTTGGTGCCCCGGGTCGCACCACCCCGGCCGCGCAGGGTCGTACCGGACTCCGAGAGGATCCGGTGGACGAACCCGTACGAACGACCAGAGGACTCGGCGAGCAGGCGGATGCTCTGCCCACCTTCGTACTTCTTCCGAAGTTCGGCGGCAAGCTTGTCCCGCTCGGCGCCGGTGATCCGGGTTCCTTTCCTGAGCTCGGCCAACGTGGCCCCCTCCGTGTTCGATGATCTGCGAACCGATCTTCACTCAGCTTGAGTAAACGCGCCACTCGAAGCAGATGTGATCCATCACACGCGACGCCGGTGCATGACCGTGCCCTCGCGTTCCTTCCTCCATGCCGACGGTCACCAGCGATGGCACGGGTCGCACCCACCCGCTGGCACAGCAGGCGCGCATGGCCGACAGTGCTACCGAGACCAGTGTCCCCAATCCCCGGTACGCGGCCCGACAACAGCATCGGCGCGTCGCCACGAACATCGTCATCTTCGCGATCAAGATCTTCTCTCGATGCAACGCTGCAGGTACGACCATCAGTCGATCACTGTACAGAGCGAGCCGACGGACCGCGAACGCGGCCGATCGATTCGACTGATTCCTCACATCCGACACCGGTTGTCCACCTCGTCGGGGCCGGCCCGCTCCCGTGCCAAGGCCCGATCCGGCGAGACCGCGGACGGCTCGTCGCACCCCCGCCGGCACCTCCGGCGTCCGGATCGGAAGCAACTGCGGCGCTGGGAGCGAACCGGACTCGTTACCGTGCAGTGGTGGTCGGTGACGTAATGATCTCCTGGTCGGCACCGAAGGTGCCCAGCTACGCGGTCTGCCTCGGTACGGACCGGTGAGCGCGACGGACGGCGCCTCCGGCCCGACCGCTGTCGCCGCCTCCAGCCGGTCGCCCGGACCGCGTGGCGGCCTGTCCCGGCCCTGGGCTGGGTCCGCCGGGCATACCGAGGCCAGCGAGGCGGCGCTGTGGCTCATCCTGGTGGCCTGCGGTCTCGTCGGTATGTTCCTCGTCTCCGCCGGCGACCTTGATCTGGGCATCGGTGACCCGCCGCTGCGCGGCGGATGGGCTCCCCGTCTCGATTCCCTCGTCCTGGTCCCGCTCGCGATCGCCGTGGTCGTGGTTGCCCTCACCGCCTGGTGGGCCTCGACCATCCCCCCGGCGGCCACCCCGGCCACCCCGAACAC
>NZ_CDWWXA010000192.1:0-3292 GCF_977971845.1 Frankia sp. CeCAU1
CGGGGTCGGCGGTGGGACCGACGCGGCCGCCGCGGTGGAGGTCGTCGGCGCCGTGGCCGAATGGCGGCCGGTGGCCTGCCTGGCGGCTCCCTGGCGCTGGCGTGAATGCCGACCGGCCGAATGATTACCCACGGCGACCTCCGGGAGCGGTCCGGACGACGACGCCGACCGAGTCGCGGGGTTGCCCGGCGCGACCGGCCGTGATCGGAACGGTCATGTTGATGGTGCCCCTGGGCGAACGCGGACTCGCCACGGACCGCGGGCATAGGGCTCGATGAACCCGCACTGCGCCTCCGGCTGCATCGGTGTTGTGAGCCCCCCCGGGCCACACGGCACCCCCACGCGCGATGTCACCTTACCGGAAGGTGCCGGAGCGGCGCACTCCCCGGCAGATAGCTGCCAAGCGGCATTATCAATGACATAGTTCTGTGGTAATGCGGGCTCTGCCCGGCCGTCTGGGGCGCGGGGCCGCGCGCACGCCCCGGCCGGCCGGGCCACGGGCTGTGGAGTGCTGATCAGATCAGCGGACGGCTTTCAGATCACCCGATGGTCCAGGTCTCCCCACCAGCGACCAGCGACATCAGGTCCCCGTCGCCCTGGCGGGTCTTGGCGTCGGCGATCTGGGCGTTCAACGCCTCGTCGTAGGTCGGCGCGTCGACGTCGCGGAAGATGCCGATCGGGGTGACGCCGTGCGAGTCACCGGTGAGCCGGGACAGCGCGAACGCCTGGCTCGGATCGGCCGCCCAGGCGTCGTGGACGAGGACGTCCGGGCCGCCCGCCGGGACGACCTCGAGGCTGCCGTCCGGCGCCCGTCGAATGGCCTTGTCGCCCTCGGTGCCGAAGACGAGGGGCTCGCCGTGGGCCAGCTTCAGCGTCACGTCGTCCCGGCTGGTCCGGTCCTTGAGCGGGTCGAAGGCGCCGTCGTTGAAGATGTTGCAGTTCTGGAAGATCTCTACGAAGGCGGTGCCGGGGTGCTCCGCGGCCGCGCGCAGCACCGAGGTCAGGTGCGCCCGGTCGGAGTCGATGGACCGTCCGACGAACGTGGCCTCCGCCCCCAGCGCCAGCGACACGGGGTTGTACGGCCGGTCCAGCGAGCCGAACGGCGTCGACTTGGTGATCTTGCCGATCTCGGACGTGGGGGAATACTGCCCCTTCGTCAGTCCGTAGATCCGGTTGTTGAACATGAGGATCTTCAGGTTGACGTTGCGGCGCAGCGCGTGCAGCAGGTGGTTCCCACCGATCGACAGGGCGTCGCCGTCCCCGGTGACGACCCAGACCGACAGGTCGGGACGGGAGGCGGCGAGCCCGGTGGCGATCGCCGGCGCCCGGCCGTGAATGGAGTGCATCCCGTACGTCTGCAGATAGTAGGGGAACCGTGAGGAACAGCCGATTCCGGAGATGAAGACGATGTTCTCCCGGGCCACCCCGAGATCAGGCAGGAACCCCTGGACGGTGGCGAGAATGGCGTAGTCGCCACATCCCGGGCACCACCGCACTTCCTGGTCGGAGGTGAAGTCCTTGCGGCTCTGCTGGGCCGGCGCGGCCGGCACCAGGTCGAGTAGCCGGTTACTGATGCCGCTGCGATTCGTCGTGACGGTCACTGGTTGATCACGTCCTCCAAGACGCCCGCCAGCTCCGCGGCCTTGAAGGGCAGCCCGCGAACCTGGTTGTAGCCGATCGCGTCGACGAGGTACTCGGCCCGGATCAGGGTCCTCAGCTGCCCGAGGTTCATCTCGGGAATCAGCACCTTGTCGTACGACCGCAGGATGTCCCCGGTGTTGGCGGGGAAGGGGTTGAGATGACGCAGGTGCGCCTGAGCGACGTGCATGCCCTTGGCGCGGACCCGGCGGCAGCCGGCCGCGATCGGGCCGTAGGTGGAGCCCCAGCCGAGGACGAGCAGCCGGGCCTGCCCGGACGGGTCCTCCACCTCCAGCGGCGCGACATCGTTCGCGATACCGTCGATCTTCGCCGCGCGCAGCCGCACCATCCGGTCGTGGTTGGCCGGATCGTAGGAGATGGCACCCTGGCCGTCCGACTTCTCGATGCCGCCGATGCGGTGCTCCAGACCCGCCGTGCCGGGGACTGCCCACGGCCGGGCGAGGGTCTCCGGATCACGCAGGTAGGGCCAGAACTCCGGCCCCTTCGGCCCGGTGTGGTTCGGCTCGGTGGCGAAGGCGACACTCAGGTCCGGCAGCTCCGAGCGGGTCGGCAGCAGCCACGGCTCCGAGCCGTTCGCCAGGTAGCCGTCGGAGAGCAGGAACACCGGCGTGCGGTACTTGGTGGCCAGGCGGGCGGCCTCGATCGCGGCGTTGAAGCAGTCCGCCGGGGAGCGCGGCGCGACGATCGGAACCGGAGCCTCGCCGTTGCGGCCGAACATCGCCTGGAGTAGATCGGCCTGTTCGGTCTTGGTGGGCAGGCCGGTGGACGGACCGCCGCGCTGGATGTCGACGATCACGAGCGGCAGTTCGAGACTGACCGCGAGGCCGATGGTCTCGCTTTTGAGCGCGACACCCGGGCCGGAGGTCGTCGTCACGCCGAGTGATCCGCCGAAGGAGGCACCGAGCGCGGCGCCGATGCCGGCGATCTCATCCTCGGCCTGGAAGGTCCGCACGCCGAACCGCTTGTGCCGGCTCAGCTCGTGCAGGATGTCCGAGGCCGGGGTGATCGGGTAGGAGCCGAGGAACACCGGCAGGCCGGTCAGCTCGCCGGCGGCGATCAGACCGTAGGACAGTGCCGTGTTCCCGGTGATCCGTCGGTAGGTACCGGCCTTCATCCGGGCCGGCGCCACCTCGTAGGTGACCGAGAAGGACTCGGTGGTCTCGCCGTAGTTGAAGCCGGCACGGAAGGCCGCGACGTTCGCCGCGGCGATCTCGGGCCGTTTGGCGAACTTCTTCTCCAGGAAGCCGACGGTGCTCTCGGTCGGCCGATGGTACAGCCAGCTCATGAGGCCCAGGGCGAACATGTTCTTCGCTCGTTCGGCCTCCTTCTTGTTGACCCCGGCGCCGACACCCTCGGCGGCGTGCACCGCGTTGATGGTCATCGAGGTGAGCGGCACCCGATGCACCGTGTAGGCATCCAGCGTGCCGTCGGTCAGCGGATCCGTCGTATAGCCGGCTTTCTTGAGGTTGCCGCCGGTGAATGCATCGGTGTTGACAATGAGATTGGCCCCCGGCGGCAGATCCTTCAGATTCGCCTTCAGGGCCGCCGGGTTCATTGCAACCAGTACGTCCGGTGCGTCACCCGGGGTGAGAATGTCGTGATCGGAAAAATGTAGCTGGAAGCCGGACACGCC
>NZ_CDWWXA010000192.1:3809-7512 GCF_977971845.1 Frankia sp. CeCAU1
GGCCGGCGTGCCGGCTGGGGCGCGGATTTCGGCAGGGAAGTCCGGAAGCGTCGACAGGTCGTTGCCGAATGCTGCCGTCTCGCTGGTGAACTGTTCTCCGGTGAGCTGCATACCGTCGCCGGAGTCGCCCGCGAAGCGCACGACGACCCGGTCGAGCCGGCGGGTCTCCCTCTCCCTGACCTGCTCTGACACCTTCAGTGACCTCCTCGGGTACCGTTCCAGCCTACCGGCCGTATCAATGATGCGCGCGCACCGTGCCGCCGAGTTCGATCGCTCCATCCTCGTCGACGATCGACGATCGACCTCGGTCTCCGTAGTCGTCGCGCCGTATGGTGATTGTTTGCCAACTCTACGTATATAGTCTTTGTCGTTGCGATCGTCCGGCTGGCGTGTCTTGACCCTGATATCGCTGGTCAGAAGGGGTGTACCGCCCGATGGAGGTGATCGGCCGGATCCGGTTCAATGCGCTTCCGGTAATGCTTTCCACAATTTCGGGGGAGGCCCGGCCTGTCAGGGAATCGACAGGGTGATCTTTACGTCGGGCGCCCGGAGCGGTGAGCTCGCTCTTGCCGGCGACCTGGCCCGATCCGCGATGTTACCGATTGTAGCTATTTAGTGGCTTGTGGCGGTATGTCCGGTGAGCCCCGGCATCGGGGCATGCTGGCCGTGCGGGTGGCCGGGGTCGGCGGGTGGTCAGGTATCAGGGGTGGCCCCCTCGGAAGCGGCCGGCTCCGGAACGGGGAGCATCGGGACATGACGCATCGCCCGCACGAGCAGTCGGATACCGCGAGCGGCCCGGATGACGGTCGACCCGACGCCGCACCTTCGTCCACGGCGGCGAGTGCCGGGCCGCGGGAGGCCGGGCCGCGGGAGGCCGGGCCGCGGGAGGCCGGGCCGCGGGAGGCCGGGCCGCGGGAGAAGGTGGGAATCGCCGGGCCGGGCCGGGCCGGCACGGCGCTGGGCCTCGCCCTGGCAGCGGCCGGATATCCGGTGGTGGCCGTGGGAGTGCGCTCGCCGCGGCACCGATCGAGGGCCGTGAACCTGTTTCCGGACGCGTGGGTCGGCGGGGTGGCCGAGGTCGCCGGGCGGGCCGAGGTCCTCCTCGTCTCCGTGCCCGATGACGCGATCGGGCCGGTCGTCACGGACCTGGTCGCGGCGGGAGCCGTCGGACCCGGCCGGACACTCGTGCATCTCAGTGGGCGCCACGGCCTGGGCGTCCTGGCGGCAGGCGGTGACGTGGGCGCGGCCCGTATCGCGCTTCATCCGATCATGACCCTGCCGGGGATCATCGAGGACTCCGCTCTCCTCGCCGGTGTCCCGTTCGGGATCACCGCCGATCCCGTGGCCGAGGGGCTGGCCCGCCGCCTGGTCACAGACGTCGGCGGCATCGCTCTGCCCGTCGCGGATGACCGGCGGGATCTCTACCACGCCTCTCTCGTGCTCGGCGGGAACTTCCTGACCACCCTGGTGGCGGCTGCCGGCGAGGTGCTGGCCGCGGCGGGCGTGCCGGATCCGGCCGCGGCGCTCGGTCCGCTGCTGCGGGCATCGCTGGCGAACACCCTGACCGACGGCTGGTCGGCGTCGACCGGACCGGTGCGACGCGGTGATCTCGGCACCGTCGTGGCACATCTGACCGCGCTCGACCAGCTGGATCCACAGATCGCCGCCGTGTACCGACGATTGGCGATCTTCACCGCGGAGGAGCTCGAACGGGTCGGGCTGCTCGCCCCGGCCGTGGTCGCACGCCTGCGCGAAGCCGTCCCGGACGAGCCCGGCGACCGACCGGGCGAGGCCCGCCGCGGGCCGGCAGCCGTACGGGTCGGGGGCGGCGGCCACACGTCCGACGGGAACGTTCGGCCAGCGCCGTCGCGTTGAGACAGGTGTACCAGTTCGACAGGACGGACACTCGATCGCCATGCCACACCGCCACTTCAACGGTCTGAAGACCGCGCTGCTGCTGGGCGTGCTGTCCGCCGCCATCATCGTGGTGGGTTCGCTGTTCGGGCGCGGAGGTCTGGTCATCGCGCTCGTGCTCGCGGTCGGTATGAACGGCTTCGCCTACTTCTTCTCTGACCGGATAGCCCTGCGGGCCATGCGGGCCTATCCCGTGACGCAGGTCGAGCAGCCCCGGCTCTACGCGATCGTCGGGGATCTCGCCCGCAATGCCCGGATGCCCATGCCGCGGCTGTACCTCAGCCCGACCCGGGCGCCCAACGCCTTCGCTACCGGCCGTAACCCGCGAAACGCGGCGGTCTGTTGCACCGAGGGCATCATGGAGATTATGGACGATCGTGAGCTACGCGGCGTTCTCGGTCACGAGCTCAGCCACGTCTACAACCGGGACATCCTGATCGCATCGGTGGCCGGTGCCCTCGCCAGCGTTATCGTCTATCTGGCGAACATGGCCCAGTTCCTGGCTGTTTTCGGTGGGCGGAACGATGAGGACGGTCCCGGCATCTTCGAGCTTCTGCTGCTGATGATCCTGGGTCCCGTCGCGGCGACGATCATCCAGCTCGCGATCAGTCGGTCCCGGGAGTACCAGGCCGACGAGTCCGGCGCGACGCTCACCGGTGACCCGATCGGGCTGGCGAACGCGTTGCGCAAGCTGGACGCCGGCACCGCGGCGCGGCCCCTGCCGCAGACCTCCAAGCTCGGTCCCGCCGCCGCGCTCATGATTGCAAATCCGTTCCGGGGTGGGGGGGTCGGGAAGCTGTTCTCCACCCATCCGCCCATGAACGAGCGGATCGAGCGTCTCGAACAGATGTCACGCATGAATCCGTATCGGTGACCGGACCCGATGGCCACGATGTTGTCCGCGGCGCGTCGTCGCGGTAACACCCCGAAGTACTCGGAGTACGCTTTAACCGCGAACCGCCGGCCGAAACGGCGTCGGTTCACAACCAGGACCGCGGCGGAGCAAACCCCCCAGGTTCCGCCGCAAGCACCCCGCCCGAAACCCCCCATCGGGCGGGGTGCACCCTGTCTCCAGCTTTTCCGTCGCGTCAGCGGTAGTTGACGAACTGGAGGGGAACTTCGAAGTCCTCGGTTTTGAGTATCTGGATCACGCGCTGCAGGTCATCGCGCTTCTTCCCGGTCACCCGTAGCTGATCACCCTGAATCTGGGCCTGTACCCCCTTCGGGCCATCCGTCCGGATCTTCTTGGCGATGGCCTTGGCCTTGTCCTCCGCGATGCCCTGCTGAACGGTGACGGGCAACCGGAACTCCTTGCCCGACGGCTTGGGCTCGTCGAAGGTCAGGGCCTTGAGGGAAATGCCGCGTTTGACGAACTTCTCCTGAAGTACGTCGAGCACCGCCTTGACCCGCTCGTCCGTGTTCGCTACAAGCAGAATCGACTCGCCGGACAGCGTCGCGGATGCGCCGGTGTCACGGAAGTCGAAGCGGGTACGGATTTCCTTGACCGTCTGGTTGACGGCGTTGTCTATCTCCTGGGCGTCAACTTTGCTGACGATGTCGAAGGATGGATCTGCCACGTGTGCGGACCTCCTGGTCGGTTCGATGTGGGTGAGGATCGTGTGGAGTCGAGTGCTGTGCGTGATCGTGGTGCGCGGCCTTCGTCTCGTGAGCCGCTACTCACCGTTGTAATCGATCGTCGGCGGCCGCGGCGGGGCGGTGCGGCATCACGATGCTCCGTCGGGACCGGTATGCTCCTCTACGAAGGCAGGTTGCCCGAGCGGCCAAAGGG
>NZ_CDWWXA010000193.1:0-6819 GCF_977971845.1 Frankia sp. CeCAU1
CGGGGGGCATGGACGGGGCGGAGTGATGGCGGGGATCGCGGGTAGTCCCACTGCATGGCTGGAACCGACACAGAAGCGGTGCTCGCCGAACTGCTCGCCCGGCATGGGCGGACCTACGCCGACGAGATCGGCGCCGACGTGCCGGCCGACACCGCGGAGGCGATGTTCAGGATGATCGTCTTCGCCCTGCTTGCGAGCGCACGGATCCGCACGTCGATCGCGGTCGCAGCCTGCCGTTCCCTGATGGACGCCGGCTGGACCGACGCCGCCGCCATGGCCGAGGCGACCTGGGAGGACCGTACCCGGGTGCTGAACGGCAGCGGGTACGCGCGCTACGACGAGAGCACCTCTCGGACGTTGGAGGCGGCCTGCCGTTACCTGATGGACACCTACGACGGTGATGTCCGCCGGCTGCGGGATGCCGCCGAGCACTCCCCGGACCGGGAGCGAGAGCTGCTACAGAAGATCAAGGGGATCGGGCCGGTCGGTGCCGACATCTTCCTGCGCGAGGCGCAGGCGGGATGGGACGAGCTGGTGCCCCACCTCGACGAACGCACCCGGAGAACGGCCGGAGCGCTCGGGCTGCCGACCGACCCGGCGAGGCTCGCCGCGCTGGTCGGCCGGCAGGACTTCCCGCGGCTGGTTGCCGCGCTGGTGCGGGCGCGTCTCGAGCACGACGTCACCGACCTGCGGGAGGCGGCGAGCAGGCCCTGACGCCAGTCCGGTCCCGACCCCAACCGGCGAGGCAGCAGGCAGCAGGCAGGCAGCAGGCAGGAGTCAGGTAGGAGGACGTGTCGATGACGACGCACGACGACAGGATTCAACGCAAGATCGCGTTTCTGGTGGCGCCGGAGGGCGTCGAGCAGGCCGAACTCACCGAGCCGTGGAAGGCCATCGAGCAGGCCGGCCTGAGGCCGGTGCTGGTGTCGACGGAGGGAGGCAGGGTGCAGGCGTTCCGGCATCTGGACCCCGCGGACACCTTCCCGGTCGACATCACGGTCGCCGAGGCGGATCCCGCGGACTTCGACGCGCTGGTGCTGCCCGGCGGAGTCGCCAATCCGGACGAGCTGCGGTGGCAGCCGGGTGTTGTCGAGTTCGTCCGGTACTTCTTCGACGCCGGCCGCCCGGTGGCGTCGATCTGCCACGCTCCGTGGACCCTGATCGAGGCGGACGTGGTCCGCGGACGGCGGATCACGAGCTGGCCGAGCCTGCGTACCGATCTGCGCAACGCCGGGGCCGAGGTCGTGGACGAGCAGGTCGTCATCTGCCGGTCCGGGCCGAACACGCTGATCAGCAGCCGCAGGCCGGACGATCTGCCGGCCTTCGACAGCGCCCTGGTGGAGCATCTCACCTCGGTGGGCGTCTGATCACCTCGGTGGACGCCCCAGCCCGGGATGCCGTTCACCGTGGATGCGAAGGAACCGCCGGAAACGGCTCCTTCGCCCGGGCCGCTCGCTACCTCGGATCAGGTGGGTCGCTACCTCGCACCAGGTGGGTCGCTACCTCGCACCAGGTGGATCATTGCGGGGTATCCAGGCGCCGGACATCCGTAACCTGGAACAGCGATGATGCGGCATTCCGGCCGCCGGGCCGGATGGCGCGGGCCGGCTCGCCGGGGTCGTTCGTGGACACGCCGTCGTTGTCGTGGACATGTCATTACCAGGGTGGGGTCACCAGAGCCGGGTCACCGGGCGGGTCGGGAAGATCTGCGGGGGAGGGGCTGTTACCCTTCCTGGCTCACCTGACGGCGTCGGCTCGCAGCCCGGGAAGCCGCAATCCAAGAATCCGACCGCGACCGGGAGGGAGAGCCGGTGCCGACCACGCAGGACGTCGAGCGCGCCCGTGAACAGGCCTACCTGGACACGCTGTACATCCGGTTGGACGAGGTCCGCGAGATCACCCGTGGGCAGCTGCGCCGGGTCCTGCTGGAAAGTGGCACGGGCACCCCCCAATCACTCGTGGAACGGGACGTGTTCGCGGCGACCCACGCCGACCGGCTCGCCCGCCTCGACGCCGCCGAAGGGCGGCTGTGTTTCGGCGCGATGGACTACGCCGACGGGCGCCGGACGTACATCGGCCGGATCGGCCTGTCCGACAGCGGGCAGGAACCGATCCTGGTGGACTGGCGGGCCCCGGTGGCCACCGCCTTCTACCGGGCGACGCTGGCCGATCCGCATGGTCTGGTGCGCCGGCGTCATCTGCGGACCAAGGGCCGGGAGGTCACCGGCATCGCCGACGACCCGTTGAGCCTGCCGGTCGACATGGCCACCGGCACCGGCACCGGCACCGGTAGCGGCACGGCCACGGGCGAGTCCGGCGGGGTGACAGCGTCCGGCGACACGATGCTGCTCGAGGCGCTGGCCGCTCCCAGGACCGGGCGCATGCACGACATCATCGCCACTCTGCAGGCCGAGCAGGACCGTATCGTCCGGGCGCGGGCGAACGGCGTGCTCGTCGTCGACGGTGGACCGGGGACCGGTAAGACCGCGGTGGCGCTGCACCGTGCCGCCTATCTGCTCTACAACGACCGGGCTCGGCTCGACCAGTCCGGCGTGCTGGTCGTGGGGCCGAGTCCGGTGTTCCTGCGCTACATCGACCAGGTGCTGCCCTCCCTCGGGGAGACCGGGGTGATCTTCGCCACGCCGGGACGGCTCTTTCCCGGGGTCGACGCGCACGGCGTCGAGGACGTCGCGACCGCGGCGCTCAAGGGTGATCCGAGGATGGTCGAGGTCATCGCCGCCGCCGTCAGGGACCGGCAGCGGTTGCCGCGGCGAGAGGTGCTCATCCCCTACGACGATCGCATGCTGCGCCTCGGTCGCGACACGGTCGCGCGGGCCCGCACCCGGGCGCGGCGCAGCCGCCGCCCGCACAACTCGGCCCGTCGGGTCTTCCTGCGCGAGCTGTTGGCCGAGCTGACCACCCAGGTGGTGAACCAGATCCCGGGCGGGCTGCTCGACGCCGACGAACGTGGCCAGATCACCCGGGACCTGTGGTCGGAGGAGGGGGTCCGTGCGGTGCTCGACGGCCTCTGGCCGCTGCTGACCCCCCAGCGGCTCCTCGAGGAGCTCTTCGCCGATCCGGCGGCCCTGGCGCGCGCGGCGGGTAGCCGGCTCACCCCGGCGGAACGATCCCTGCTCGAGGACCGGCGGACGACCGCGGCGTCCGCCCGGATCCCGGTGCAGCGCGACGGCGCGGGTACGGCGGGTACAGCGGCCGTCGATCGGGTCGATCGGGCGTGGACTCCGGCCGATGTGCCGCTGCTCGACGAGGCCGCCGAGCTGCTCGGCGACCCGGACGAGGAGACCGGCCGCGAGACCGCCCGCCGTGCCGAGCGGGAACGCGAGGAGGAGCGCGAGTACGCCCGGGGCGTGGTGGACATGCTCGGGCTCGAGGGGCAGGTCGACGCCGAGGCGCTCGCCGAGCGGTGGAGCGGGCCGCGGGCGCGGCGCAGTGCCGCCGACCATGCCCGCGAGGACCGTACCTGGACCTTCGGTCACCTGATCGTCGACGAGGCCCAGGAGGTCTCGCCGATGTTGTGGCGGCTGCTGTGGCGGCGCTGCCCGGGACGCACGGCGACCCTCGTCGGTGACCTGGCCCAGACCGCCCGGCCGGGCGCGCCGGCGTCCTGGGGGGAGCTGCTGGGGCCCGCGGTCGGCGACCGGTTCACGGTCGAGCGGCTCAGCGTCAACTACCGCACACCTCAGGAGATCATGGACGTCGCCGCCGACGTCCTGCGGGCGCAGGACCCGACGGTCTCCGTTCCCCTCTCGGTGCGTTCGGTGGGCCGTGCCCCGACGGCGGTGCGCGTGGGCGACGTGACGGCCGACGAAGTCCCGGGCCTTGTCGGTCTACTCGAGACTGGTCTACTCGGGACTGGTCCGCTAGAGGACAGGCGGACCTTCGCCCAGGCGCATCCCGGGGACCTCGTCGCCGCCGTGGTGTACGCGGCGAGCCGGGCCGCGAGCGAGGTCGGTGACGGGCGGGTCGCCGTGATCTGCCGCCCGCAGGACATCCCGGGGTTGCGCGGCGCCCTCATGGCAGCCCTCCCGGATTTGGCGGTCGCGGCGGACTCCGTCGACCCCGCCAGCGCCGTCGGCAATGCTCTCGACGCGCCGGTGGCGGTGCTGAGCGTGGCGGAGAGCAAGGGTCTCGAGTTCGACGCGGTGGTGCTGGTGGAACCGGCCGCGCTGCTGGCCGGGCCGACCCGGGGGCTTGCCGACCTCTACGTCGCGCTGACCCGGGCCACCCGTTTCCTGACCGTGGTGTATTCCGGCGAGCTTCCGCCGGTGCTGGGCCGGCTTTCCCCGCGGTGACGTGCCCGCCTGCGGACGGGTTCCGGATCCGTCCGCAGGTAACAGCTAGTGGAGCGTTATTCTGATTCCTTTGTCAGCCGTTGTTGGCAACCAACTTCTTGATGTTGGTCTCGACGAGTTTGACCTTGGCCAGAATCTCCCCGGCTGTCGCGGTCCAGACGAACGGCTCCGCAGTGGAGTTCCAGTGCTCGATGTAGTCCCGGATCTGTTTGATCAGCACCTTGACCGAGCTGAAGGTGCCCCGCCGGATCGACTGCTTGGTGATGATACCGAACCAGTTCTCGATCTGATTGATCCACGGCGATCCTTTGGGAGTGACGTGGAACGTGATTCTGGGGTTCTCCCCGAGCCACTTCATCACGTCGGGCGCCGTGTGTGTGGAGAGATTGTCGAGGATGATGTGGATCTCTTTGTCTCCGTGAGGCTCAACGGCTTTCTTTATGAACTTCAGGAAGTCGTCGCCCGTGCGGGTGGGGTAGCATTCACCGAAAACCTTGCCCGTGCCCACATCGAGGGCCGCGAGCAGGTTGGTGGTGCCATGGCGGACATAGTCGTGGGTTCGCTTCTCGGTGGCGTCGAAGTCGATCGGCAGCAGCGGCTGGGTGCGGTCCAGCGCCTGGACCTGTGTCTTCGTGCGCCACGAGGCGCTGTGTTTCCGGATGGAGGTGGGAGACCTTCATCGCCGCTCCGTCGCGGCGGGGTGGTGAAGCTGGTGGCAGCCTGATCCGTGTGACGGCGGGGAGGGTGGGAGCAGCCGCGACAACGGCCGGGCGGGTCGGGACTGCCAGACGACCCGGGTCGGTCTAGCGAGTCGGGAAGGTGTACGTGAGGAACCAGCGTGTAAAGCCTCTCAAGAGGTGCACCGGCTCCAACCTGGTGGATATGGGCCGGGGAGCGACGCACGTCCGTCGATGGCGGCGGGCGACTCCTGTGCTGGGTGAAGTGGCTGGCAGGGAGGCCATGAGGAAGGTCCGCGGCGTACTCATGGCGATGTCGCAGGGGCAAAGCTGGGCACCGACCCCGACGACCGGAACATGGTGAACGTGGGAAGCGCTCCGGCGCCGCTGGGCGGGATGTTCTCTGTCCGGCAGGCGCGTTATCCGCTGAGGGTGTCGGGGTGTGGCGGAGCCGTCGTAGTACTCCGAGGCCGGGAGAGCCGGTCGCATGGGGAAGGACGGCAGCGGTCTGGCAGCGACTGGATCTGTGGGGCGGGAGGTCGCCGGTGAATGTCGGCGCGCCGTGGCCGGCGTCGGATGAGGCGGAGGCACGGGTACTGCGGATGCAGACCAAGCTGCACCAGTGGGCGGTCTCTGACCCTGACCGCCGGTTTGATGACCTATTCAACCTTGTCTATGACCCTGCCGTGCTCGTGGTGGCGTGGCGGCGGGTCAGGGGAAACCGAGGGAAACGGTCTGGCGGCATCGACGGGGTGGCCCCGGCGGCGGTCGCTGATGTGGAGGGGCTTCTCGCGAGCGTGCGGGAGGATCTCAAAGCGCGGCGGTTTCGGCCGGTGCCCGCGCGGGAGCAGCTGATCCCGAAGTCCGGCGGGAAGGTGCGCCGACTGGGGATCGCGACCGTGACCGACCGGGTCGTGCAGGCGGCCCTCAAGCTGGTACTGGAGCCGATCTTCGAGGCGGGTTTCCGCCCGTGTTCCTACGGGTTCCGTCCGAAGCGGCGGGCGCACGACGCGATCGCCGAGATCCACCAGTTCACCTCCCGCGCCTATGAGTGGGTGGTGGAAGGGGACATCGAGGCGTGCTTCGACACGATCGACCACACGGCACTGATGGACCGGGTGCGTCGCCGGGTCGGGGACCGGCGGGTGCTCGCCCTGGTGAAGGCGTTCCTACGGGCCGGGATCCTCTGCGAGGACGGCTTCGTGCGGAACACCAGTACTGGCACTCCCCAGGGCGGTATCATTTCCCCCCTTTTGGCTAATATTGCGCTGTCTGTCCTCGACGATCACTTCGCCGAGGAGTGGCAGACGATGTGCGCGACGGACCACCAGCGGTGGAAACGGCGGAAGGCCGGGCTGGCGAACTACCGGCTCGTCCGTTTCGCGGACGACTTCGTCGTGCTCGTGCACGGCAGCCGCGCCGACGCTGAAGCGCTGCGGGACGACGTCGCGCGGGTCCTCGCCCCGATGGGCCTGCGCCTGTCGGCGGCGAAGACCCGGGTCAGCCATATCGATGAGGGCCTCGACTTTCTGGGCTTCCGCATCCAGCGGCGGCGCAAGCGGGGCACGGCCAAGCGCGTGGTCTATACCTACCCGTCGAAGAAAGCCCTCGCGGCGATCGTCGGCCGGGTCCGCGCGCTGACCCGACGAACAGCTCATCCGTCGCTCGCGGCCCTGCTGCGCCAGCTCAACCCGGTGCTGCTCGGCTGGTGCACCTACTTCCGCCATGGTGTGTCGAAAGCGACCTTCGGCTACCTCGACGAGTACGCGTGGCGTCGAGTCCACCGCTGGATCCGCCGCCGATACCGCAAGACGAAGTGGGCCGTCCTA
>NZ_CDWWXA010000194.1:0-1312 GCF_977971845.1 Frankia sp. CeCAU1
CAACGGCCGTGAACCCCTCGCGTTCCTGACCGGCTACCTGAACGCCTGCGCCACAGCCGGCGGGGGCTTTCCCGCCGGCTGTGGCGCAGGCGTTCAGGTAGCCGGTCAGGAACGCGAGGGGTTCACGGCCGTTGCGCTCGGCGGTGGCGACGATGGTCCAGACCCGGGCGGCGAGGTGCGCGGCCCACTCGGCGTGCGCGCCGTAGTAGTTCTTCCGCCCGACTACCGGGGTCCGCAGCGCCCTCTCGGCAGCATTGTTATCAAGATCCAGGTTGGGGAGGTGTCGGTGGCGGGCCAGCCCGTCCCATTCCCGGTCCAGGGTCGCCAGGACCTTCTTCGCCGCCGGGTGCAGGCTGTGGATCGCCGCCTCCGTGTGCCGCGCCGTGTCGATCGCCCTCAGCGCGGCCTCGAACGCGCCGGCGGCCTCGCGGTACCCGCTGGTTGTGGGCTGCTCGGCGGCGAGGGCGCGGTGAGCGAGGTAGAGCATCCCGATCCGGGCGACCCACTGGTCGGCCCAGTACCGCAGTTGGAGGGGGGCGTCCCCGGCCCGGATGAAGTACCGGCGGATGTGTGCCCAGCACCAGAGCGGGTCGACCCCGTCGATACGGCCCAGGGACTGGTAGACGGTGTAGAAGTCCGACGGGACGACGAGGCGACGCCCGTCGGACAGCGCCCCGGCGGCCCGGTCGATCCCGAAGTGCTTCTCGACCGGCGCAGCCGAGCGGGTCGGGTCCATCCGGAACACCACCGTGTCGGCGGCGACGAACACCCACAGCCACCAGCGGGTCCCGTCCTTGCCCTCGACCCGCTCGAACACCCGCCACGCCGTCTCGTCCGCGTGGACATGGCCGGCGGCGGCGTTACGCGCCACGATCTGCTCGTCGAGCCCGCCGAGCAGGCCATGCACGTCCTTCAACGCCCCGCACAGGGTGCCCTCGGCGACCTCAAGCCCGTCGGCGGCCAGCGCCCGGGCGATCCGGTGCAACGGCAGGCCCAGGACATACTTCTCGTAGCGAAGTCGGGCGAGGAACCCCGCGGTGAACCGGCCCTTGGGAACCGGTGTGGGTGGCACCGGTACGGTCACCGTCCGCGGCCCCGGACATGTGCAGCACCGCCGATACCGTCGCCGCCGATGCACGATCCGGGTGATCACGACCTGCCAGTCGACCTGTTCGCTGTCGTCGGTCCCCAACGGCGTGAACGCCACCCCGCACCCGGGGCAGGCACGGTCGACCTCGGGCACCTCATGGATCTCCTCCCGGGTCCGCAGATGCGAGTAGTCCCGCCGGCCATGCCCCCGGCTCCCCGGCCG
>NZ_CDWWXA010000194.1:1695-2259 GCF_977971845.1 Frankia sp. CeCAU1
CTGCCCGCGTCTACGCGCCGGCCGGCCGGCATCCCCACCGCCCGAATCCTGCCGATCCTCAGGTTTCTCACCCGCAGCAGACGACGGACCGGTCCTCTCCGAGGAACGACCGAACAGCATCCGGGACAGCACCGCGACCTGCTCGCTCAACTCCTCGACCCGCAGCTGCAACTGCCCGACACAGGCCTCAGCCTTCCCCGCACACTCCTCGGCCCGCTCGGCACGCCCACGCCAGTACGCCACCTCAGTGACATCATCGGCGACAGACAGAACAAACACACCACCCAGGACACATCACCAGCATCCCCGATATCAGGAACTACACCCGACAGATCACGAAGAGCCCACAACCCCCCACCAGCCATCCCGCGGGCACTCCGCCCGACTCCCGCCACAGCCACGACACCGCCACACGGCGGAACCAGCCACTCCACGCCATCACCGAATACTTACACCCGACGCGGCGGGGACAGCCGCGGAAGCGGTCGAAGATGTGCCAGTTCTTCAGGATCGCGAAGCCGCGCTCGCCTCTGGCGCGGGTGGCGGCGTGGGCACGGTTGATCT
>NZ_CDWWXA010000194.1:2284-7221 GCF_977971845.1 Frankia sp. CeCAU1
GGTCTACGGCTTCTTTGACCGGTGGAAGAAAAAAGGCGTGACCGCCGGGATCCATGACGCGCTGCGGGGCAGGGTCCGGCTCGCGCGGGGCCGGGAGGCGGAGCCGACCGCGGGGGTGGTGGACTCCCAGTCGGTCAAGGGCGCCCAGACGGTCGGCGCCGACTCCCGCGGCTACGATGCCGGCAAGAAGGTCAACGGCCGCAAGCGGTTCGTGATCGTCGACACGCTGGGTCTCCTGCTGACCGTCCTCGTCGTCCCTGCCAACGTCCAGGACCGCGACGGCGGCCGGCGCCTCCTGATAGACCACTACTTCACCCATCATCGCTGCCGTCATCTGTTCGCCGACGGCGGTTTCGCCGGCCAGCCTGTTGCATGGGCGCGGACCATGAGCCTTTTCAAAGTTAGCTTTCCTAAATCCCTTCCTCGGTGAGAATGAATGCGGCGAGGGCGAACTTCCCGACGCGGCGGGGACAGCCGCGGAAGCGGTCGAAGATGTGCCAGTTCTTCAGGATCGCGAAGCCGCGCTCGCCTCTGGCGCGGGTGGCGGCGTGGGCACGGTTGATCTCCTTTAGCTGATCGGACAGGTCGCCGCCGGGTGGCTTCTTGTACGGAACGAGGAGGTGGTCTCCTTCGCCGCCGACATATCCCTTGTCGGCGAAGAGGTGGAGCTCCGAGCGGTCGATCACGTGGAGGATGTCGTGCGTGCGGGCGGCGGTGAGGTCGTGGACGCTGCCGGGAAGCCCCTCGGAGATCCAGATCATCCTGCCGTAGGGGTCGGTGAGGCCCTGGAGGTTGATGCCGTGGTACTTGTGCTTGCCCGAGTGGTACAGCTTGTTGTGTGCCCGGACACGGGTGGTGCGCACGACCGTTCCGTCGAGGATGAGGAAGTTGCTCTGCGTCCACGCGAACGTCCACACCGCCGCGAGGAGGCTACGGCCCCGGGTGGCCAGCAGATCGACGGCCTCG
Source organism: Frankia sp. CeCAU1 (assembly GCF_977971845.1). Lineage (NCBI taxonomy): Bacteria > Bacillati > Actinomycetota > Actinomycetes > Frankiales > Frankiaceae > Frankia > Frankia sp. CeCAU1. The sequence goes on from NZ_CDWWXA010000194.1 coordinate 3,251, forward strand.
CGCACGTAGTTGTGGACCGTCCCGACACTGGCGCCGAAGCCTTCGGCGGGCCGCTCGTAGGTGTCGCCGTTGCGTAGGTGCGCGAGCACGAGGAGCGCCTGCCCGCGTGGGGACAGCTTGCGCCACGTCTGGCGCTGAGCACGGTCGTCGGCCAGCAATGAGGCCAGGAAGTCCAGGGTCGACTGCGGGAGCGCGATAGTGCCGGGGTAGGTTAGCAGCGGAAGTCCTCGGTCAGGGAACAGTGGATTAGGCACCCTGTGATCTACCGGGGACCTCTCTAATTTCCGCGACTACATCAACAACGCTCGATCAAGGTTGTTGTCGGATCGGCCTCCAGGTGAATCCGGCGGATCAACCTGAAAATATATGGCCGATTCAGGCAAAGCTACTTTGAAAAGGCTCGTTGGTGACGTCGAGACGTTCCCGGTTGGTACAGGCTCGCCATGGCTTGATGTGTGAGGCGCGGAGAAGGCGTCGCTGCAGGAGATCGCCACTGGGGGCGAGGCCGCAGAACACGCAGTGTTGGCCACAGTTGGCTAGCACCTCGCGGGCGAAGCGATGTTGACCGTACGTATTCGGAAGTCCTGTTGTTGATCGGTGCCAGTGCCGGTTCCGGTGGCTGGGGTCTGCGTGTGGCCTGGTGGGCTGCGGGGGTGATGTCCTGGTGGCTGGGTTGGTTTGCTGTGGTGCGTGACGGTTGTCGACTCGGGTTCTGGCGGACACGCTGGCGGAGAACGTTCGGCTGCGTGCCTGGGTCGCGGAGCTGGTCACGGACAACGCGCGGCTGCTCGGGCGGGAGGCGGCGCGCGAGTCGGAACTCGCGGGCCTGCGGGTCGAGCTTGAGACGCTGCGCGCAGAGCTTGCGACGGTGCGGCGGATGCTGTTCGGCCGGTCCTTGGAACGCGCGGGTTCGGCTGCGTGGGCCGTGTAGGGGCAGGCTGTTCGTCACCGTCAGTAAGGGCCGAGGGTGCGTGGCGGGCGTGGTTCGCCTCGCGGCGGCGGTAACGAAATGTGACGAGTAGGCGTCGCGGATCGGCCGCACCCGCAGGGATGTCCGGATTCGCCCAGTGCTGGGTGGGCGTGTCGGCGAGGTGAGGGCAACGGGGTCCCGGTAGGACACGGGGACTTCCTAGATCACCTGCCTGCGGGAGGTCCCGTTGCCTGTCCAGCTTCGCATGCCCGCGCTCCCGGCCGGGACGCGCTCGGCCTCGGCGCGGGCACGGCCGCCGTCGGGCGGCGGGAAGGGCGGGCGGCTGCCAGGCGCGGTGGCGGCCGGCCGGCGCCTGCCGGCGGGTCCCAGCCCGCGCCGTCGGCGCAGGCCAGGCGGGTCGTGCGGGCGCAGAAGCGCCTGGATGTGCTGGCTGGCCAGGGCGCTCGCGTTGCGGGCGCGGACGGGCGCGCCACTGCCGGAGTGTTTCGCGATGGTGCCGGAGCCGTGGGACGCCCGCGGGATCCGCCACCGGCTGCCGGTCGTGCTCACCCTGTGCGTGGCCGCGGTGCTGAGCGGGGAGACCACGGTGATCGGGGTCGGTGTCTGGGTGGCCCACGCGCCGCAGGACCTGCTCGCCGTGCTCGGCGCCCGCCGCGACACCGCCGGCCGGTAGGTGGCCCCGTCGTGCGACACGGTGCTGCGGCTGCTCGCGGCGCTGCCGGCGAAGGTGCTCGCCCGCCACGTCGGCGCCTACCTCGCCGGCCGCCACCGCCGCCCGCCGTCGCAGGAGCCCGGCCGGGCGCGGCGCCGCGCCCTGGCCCGGGTCGCTGGCCCGGCGGCGCGCCCTGGCCCGGGTCGCTGGCCCGGCGGCGCGCCCGGCACTCGCGGTCGACGGGAAGACCATCCGCGGCGCGGACGGGATCGCCCCGCACCTGCTCGCCGCGGTCACCCACGGCCACGGGGTCGTGCCCGCCGAGCACGAGACCGGCGCGAAGACCAACGAGGTCGGCTGTTTCGCCCCGCTGCTGCGCGAGTTGCACGCTTACCAGCCGCTGACCGGCTGGGTGATCACCTGCGATGCGCTGCATACCGTGAAGGCGCACGCCGAGCTGATCGTCGCCGAGCTCGGCGCGCACTTCGTGTTCACCGTCAAGGGCAACACCGCCGCCCTCGCCGATGACTGCCGCCGCGCGGCCGACTGGACCCGCGTCAGGGCCGGTCACACCGCCGAGGGCCGCGCGCACGGCCGGCACGAGAAACGCACGATCCAGCTCGCGGACGCCAGCGACCAGGTCCGCGCCCGTCACCCGCACGCCCGCACCGTCGCCCGTATCCGCCGCCACGCCACCCGCACGGTGACCAAAGGCAAAGGAACCAGGCGGGTCACGAAGAAGATCCCGACCGTGGTCACCGTCCACGTGATCACCAGCCTCGCGAGGAGCGAGGTCAGTGCCGCCGAACTCCCCGGCTACGTCCAGGGACACTGGACTGTGGAGAACCGCCTCCACTGGGTCCGCGATGTGACGTTCCGTGAAAACGCCTCGACGGTACGAACCGGCCCGCTGCCCCGCGTCATGGCGACACTGCGTAACCTCGCTATCGGGCTGATCCGCCTTGCCGGCCACACCCGGATCGCCCCCACCATCCGCAACATCCGCCACGACACGGCCCTGCTCATCGAGATCCTCGGCCTCAAAAACCCCGCTTGACCAGCATCAACGACTTTGCAGTACGCCCTGATCCGACAGGTGGCATACATCCCGAAGATGACCGCCTATCGGTGTTACCCGGTGAAACTGAGCACGCGGTGGTGGTCGGCCGCACGGAGGAGGGCGTATGATGCCACCCGTGTCGTGGTCGATGGTCGCCAGCTATGACAAAGTGGGGATACAGAGAATTTGCGTGCAGGGAACAGGGGCGGAACGTGGGTGAACAGCTGGCCCTGTTGGCAACCGGCTTCCTGTTGACCAGCGTTCTGGGTGGTGCGTTAGCTTACGTCTTCCAACGCCGGACCTGGTCCCATCAACACACGGTCGAAAGTTCCGACGAAGAACGCCAGCAGGCGATCAAGATATTCGAGGAAGTCAGCAGCCTGCTGGATAGGCGGTTATACCGGATGCGGCGGGTGCACTGGGCTGCGAAGCGACGTGCCGAGGGCAGCACCGTCGACGACCTTTCTAGTGCACTCGGCGACTACCAGGATTCTCTGCTTGTCTGGAACGACAATCTCAACCGCATCGCCGCGTTGACCCAGGCTTACTTCGGTGGAGGAGTACGGCGACAACTGGAGACCGAAGTATATGAGGAGTACGCTGCTATCGGTCGCGCTCTAGAACAGTTCGTGCGCGACGTTTCCGTAGCTCAGGGTAACGTCGAAGTACCTCCCTTGGATCGTCGCCTAAACACGTTGAGTCATAAGGTGTACCGCTTCAACGTGCGCATGCTTGAGTTGATACAGGAGCGACGTCTGGGCAAGTCGGCACCCCCTGCGACACCGACCGAGCCGGGCCTCCCTGCCCTGCAGTTCGGCCACCAAGGAGCTGCGGTACTTCATCTCCAACGCGCCTTGCGGCGCGCCGGTGAGGCACCGGGCCCGGCCGACGGAATGTTTGGCCACGAGACAGTGCAGGCACTCCGCGCCTTTCAACGCGCTCGAAACCTTGAGCCGGACGGCATCGCTGGAACCGCCACCTGGGCTGCCCTGCCCAGCGGTGCATCCATGCCGATCCTGCGGGAGGGCAGCGGAGGCGATTCTGTGGCCGCACTGCAAGCGGTATTGACCGAATACGCAGCGCAGCGCTGGCAGATTGCCCCTGACCGGGTCGATGGCGTCTTCACCTCCGACACAACCGCCTCAGTCGAAGCCTTGCAACGATGGCGCGGCCTTCCGGTCGATGGCATAGTCGGTGACCAAACCTGGGCCGCCCCACTTGACAGCGATAGCATCACGCTCGAACAACGTGTCGGCTTACACCACGTACGCGCCTCACGGGGTCCGAGCGAGTGACGGGACGTGTCGCAACGACGCTGACGGGTTGAA